>NZ_JJQL01000061.1:0-57035 GCF_000979975.1 Methanosarcina sp. 1.H.A.2.2 | reverse complement strand
ACTCTAATTATCTGCGGTAATTATCGGACAGCCTGTTTAGGTTGGGGTGGCCGCACGCAATTTGATTTTCAAAAATTCTTTTTTAACTTGAGTCGATAAGTGAAATTGCAGTAAGAAATTATTAAATCAACAATTCTAAAAACCAATCAACAAATCTAAAAATCAATCAACAATTCTAAAAATCAATCAACAATTCTACTAATAAATCTTTAAAAAACAATAGGACTTTGAAAAACATGCTATTTGAATAATATTTATAAGTTGCTACATACACATAGCCAATTTTTTATGTATTTACACTCCATAAATATAGTTACTTTTGATGTATGTCCCTTATTTTCAGTTAGACTGTATTTATTTCTTAAGCAACAGTTTTGTTATCGACGATCTTATTTACATCAAAACTGTTTTTATTTTTAACACATCCACTTTCGTTTTAGTATGGCTGTTTGTTTCCCTAACATTATTATTTTGTGCTAAATATTTTTTATCATTCATTGGAAGTAAAGGGGTTCAAAATTTTCCTCTATTCTTCCATGCGAAAAAGGGGGTTTAAATTTGACCTTCGGGGGGTCTGGAATTGTAAATCTCTCATTTTTTTAAAACTGAGTTTGGTGATGTCGTTTTCTTCAGGGTGTCTTTAAGGGAAATATTAGTTCCATTGGAAATGCAGGGTGCTTTACCATAACTATTAATACCGTGTACTTCCATTGCATCTACTGCAAATATACCTTGAAATCAAATGTTTATATATAAATTTCATCTAAAATTTTGGGTAAAGAGTATTCCAATTACAGGTTCTATCAGGGCTTAAGAGATGATTTAAAGTGCGTAACTCACTCTCCAGTTTATCCCCCGCATGTTGAAAATAAAAAATTCAGGCATTAACTTTAAGAAACATGCATTTATCTATCCATCTCCCCTTTGTGAATCTCTCATCCATAAGGTTTGACTTATCAAAATTATACAAAACAACAAACCAGGTTTCAAGAATTACTGAGAATCAAGAGGGACAGACACTTTGAAAATTAACAATTACGCCTTTACATATATCTTTTCCATGTCTGGGTGATATTATGTCTGAATATATTTAGTCTAATATATTCTGTCTGGATAGTGTTCTGAGTTTTCAATATACTAACTTCGAAATAATGAAAATGGTTCAAAAACTCTTTCAAAGTCTGGATTTAAATGTTTGCAGTTTTCTCTCTCATCTGTATCCATGAAAAATTAGTGATATGATTCCTTAAGCAGGACTTTCAATTATTTAAACTTGACACAATAATTGGGGCTGAAAAACAGGACTTAAAACTAAAAAAATTATAGCTCAACGACTTAAAACTAAAAAAATTATAGTTCAAAAATTAAGACTGAAAATGGAACTCAAAAATCAAGATTAAAATATGGAACTGTAATAATAAAACTGAAAATTTAAAATTAAAAAAGGAAAAAGGCGTGTATGAACTCATAAAGCGTGCAGAAACTCCTTACCTTCTTTAATTAATTCTTAACTTTGCATACTCTATCTGTGTATTAAACCGTACATATAAACCGTACATATTAATTGTCCATATAATCCATCTTAATCCGTTGCATCTGTATATTATAATTTTTATACGAGAGGGTCATTCATGATAAAAGCTCAATCATTAGACGGCTTATTCGAAAAATTACTTGACGGAAAGTCAATTTTTAAAAACAAAGAGGTTCTTCGTCCTTCTTATACACCGGACCTGTTATTACACAGGAACGAACAGATAAACAGTCTTGCAACTATCCTGGTTTCTGCACTCAGGGGAGAGACCCCTTCCAATGTCCTGATTTACGGGAAAACAGGGACAGGAAAGACTGCAGTGACAAGATATGTAGGAAAGGAACTTGAAAGGGTAAGTGAAGACAAGTCCGTTTTTTGCTCTGTTGTTTATATTAACTGTGAGGTAATCGATACTCAGTACAGGCTTCTTGCAAACCTTGCCAGGCATTTCGAAGAAGAGGTCCCTATGACCGGGTGGCCCACGGACCAGGTCTTCATGAAATTTAAGGAAGCAATCGATGCAAGAGATCAGGTTATTATCATCATTCTGGACGAAATTGACAAGCTGATTAAGAAAGGTGATGATGTCCTCTACAACCTTTCAAGAATCAATACCGACCTCAAAAAAGCCAAGGTTAGCATGATTGGGGTTTCCAACGACCTCAAATTTACAGAGTTTCTGGACCCCAGAGTCAAAAGTTCCCTGGGCGAAGAGGAACTGATCTTTCCGCCTTATGATGCCGAGCAGATCAGCGATATCCTGAAGCAAAGGGCAAAAATGGCTTACAACGACGGAGTGCTGGGCGAAATGGTAATCCCGCTCTGTGCAGCCTTTGCAGCCCAGGAACACGGTGATGCCCGCCGGGCACTTGACCTTCTGCGTGTTTCAGGAGAAATTGCAGAGAGAGAAAACCAGCCGCAAGTTCTCGAAGAACATGTAAGGCGTGCGCAGGAGAAGATCGAAATCGACCGTGTAGTAGAAGTCGTGCGGACTCTCCCCACCCAGTCCAAGCTTGTTCTCTACAGCATCATCCTGCTCAGGAACCGGGGAAGAGAAGGCAAGAACATCACAACCGGTGAGATGTATAATGTCTACCGCCAGCTCTGTCATCATATTGACGTGGATATCCTTACCCAGCGCAGGGTCACCGACCTTATGTCAGAACTTGACATGCTGGGCATAGTGAATGCCGTGGTAGTAAGCAAGGGCCGTTACGGAAGGACAAAAGAAATTTCGTTGAGCGTTCCTGTGGAAAACACTCGCAAAGTACTTCTTGAAGATTACAGGCTCAAACCTCTTGTAGATTTCAAAGCTTCCGTCTTCAACAAGATGTTCTCATAAAGTCCGGATTATCTTCCTTATCTGGCCTTTCTTTTTTATCCTGCCATTTTAACCCGTTCTTAAAATGTACTCACAAAGACTCTTCCTTTTGATTTCCCTGGTTTATTACGGAAAAACTTTTTCCCATTATTTTCTTTCCAGAAGCTTTTCCTCCAATCTTTCAGAAAATAGCCTCAGCTTTTCAGGAAATAATATATATGATCCTGTGGTTTGACTAGGATCGTATCATAATTAATATGTCATATAGATCTATATCATTCAAGTTCCATATTATTCAAGTTCCCATATTATTCAAGTTCCATATTATTCAAGTTCCCATATTATTCAAGTTCCATATTATTCAAGTTTCTACCAGAGTTAATGATCCTAATTTGCTAACTCGAGTTTCTATTGAGATTCTAATTGAGATTTCTATTGAGGCTTCTACTCAAATTTATAGTTCAATCTTATAACTCAAATCTAAGGATTCAGGTTTAAAAGGTAATTTTTGATGAAGATAATAGCGTTTGTAGGCATGCCAGCTTCGGGAAAATCCGAAGCTTCCAGGATTGCTGCTGAGATGGGCATTCCTGTTATTATTATGGGTGATGTGATCCGGAAGGAAGTACTGAAGCGTGGGCTTGAACCCAACGATTCCAATACCGGAATGGTTGCAACGGACCTTCGCAAGTGTGAGGGCATGGATGCTGTTTCCAGGCGCTGCGTTTCTCAGATCAGGGAAGTAGGCTCGGAACTTGTAGTTGTTGACGGTGTGCGCGGGATTGCCGAAGTGGAGTTCTTCAGGCAGGAATTCGGAAAAGGTTTTGTCCTGATTTCCATTTACGCTCCCATTGAGATTCGATTTTCCAGGGTCCAGAAGAGAGGCAGAAGCGATGATATGAACAGTATCGAAGGCCTTCGCCACAGAGACGAACGAGAACTCAGCTGGGGCATGGGAGAAGCTATAGAAGCCTCTAATGTGGAAATCGAAAACAATTCCACTCTTGAAGCCTTCAGAAAAGATGTTGTTGAGGTTTTGGGGAATTATTCAGGATCACGCCCGGAAAAATAACATTTCAAGAACAAATCTGACAGGATATTGTTCAAGAATAAACCAGGAAAATAACGTTTTAAGAACAGATTCGATAGACTAACTTCTCTGAAGATAGTAAGTCATTTCTGTTGAACAGTGTCGAAAATACAATTCAACTGAATACTTTCCGGAACAATCATATTGAGATTATAGTGGAGTAAATTTATGATCAGTGTAAAGATTTCAGCACCTGTATATCCTACGGAAGACCTTGAAAAGGTCATTAAAGCAATTTCAGTTCTTTTTACGGGAATAGAACTTCAAAAAGAAACTATTGAATCAACGGAATCCGAAAAAGAAGTTTCTCCTTCTTTTCTCCTTACCGGAGAGGGGGGACTTGATCTCCTGTTTAATCTGCACGGACTTATTCGCAGGGAAAAAATTATAGACAGTCTCCGTAACAAGGCTTTCAATAAAGGATTATCCCGGGAAGGGCTTTTAGTTCGTTTTTTGCTCAACAAGCAAGCAGCTTTTGTTGGAGTTCCAAGTGTTCCTGCTGAAGAAGGATCTTTGGGAGCCATTAAAGTCGTTATCAGGGCAGACTCTCCTGAGGAGATGGAAAGGCTCTTTGAGTGGCTCTTACCTCTCACCGAAGAAGGGGTGCCGGTTGTCGAAGTGGGAATGGACTATGTGGAAAGGGGCTGAAATCTCAAAGTTTAGTTAATTACGAAGTTTAGTTAATTACGAAGTTTAGTTAATTATATTTCAATTCCCGCCCCAAGTTTATGTTAATCAGGGATGTATTAAAAGGGATTATTTAAAAAGGGCTGAATTGAAAAGGATGAATTAGAAGAGACGAAGTAAAAAGGATGAATTGTCACCATGCAGCTGGATAGAATCAGTTTTTCATCGCGTGCGGTCGTTGAAGATCCTTTTAAATGGGCATACACGCTCGAAGACTATGGGTATACTGGCTGGGAGATCGTACAGGAAGGATCCCAGTGCCTGAGCAGCAAGACCTTTCAGAACCTGAAGAATATTTATGATACCACCAGCCTGGAACTTACCCTGCATTTGCCTTTTTCTGATATGAACCTCGCAGGCCTTAATGACTCAATCCGTGCAGAAGTCCTCAGGCAGATGAAGAACTACCTTGCCCTTGCCTCGAACTATGTCAATCTTGCTGTGGTACATCCCGGATATCTTTCACCTTATGGGGTACAGGTTCCGCAGCAAGCCTATATGACAAACCTTGCCTCTATCCGGGAATTATGCGACTTTGCAGCAGATTTCGGGATCCTTGTGGCTGTTGAGAATATGCCCGATTTCCCAAAGATTTTTGGCAAATACCCCGATGAAATGCAGGAAATGTTCGATGCTGTCGGGAGCCACAACGTGGGGTTCACCTTCGATGTAGGGCATGCCAACACCGTGGGGCTTGTAGACGAATTTCTGGATCAACTGGGAGAGAGGATATCCCATGTTCACATCCATGACAATATGGGCAAAAAAGATGAACATCTCCCTCTCGGAGAGGGTACTGTAAACTGGAAACAGGTTATGGAGAAGCTCTCAAACTATAAGGGAATTTTTGTTACCGAAATGGCTTCAGTCGAAGAAGGGATCAAAAGCCTCGAGTTCTTAAGAAAGCTGTGAGTTCCCTGTGGCTTTTTTACTTGTCGCCTTTTCTTCTCAGCTCTTACCGCCATTTCTCTTTAATTCTTGCTTAATTTTCTCTTTAATTTTTGCTTAATTTTCTCTTTAATTTTTGCTTAATTTTCTCTTTAATTTTTGCCTCATTCCTTTTTCAGGTCTTCTCTTTCAGTTCTTTCTCTTTAAGGTAATGGGTCCAATCTCCATGCCCTATTATTTCAGCTTCGGGTTTTTCATCGTAGACATAGATAAAACCCCGAATTTTCTGATTTTCGATTTCAAGGTCCACATATTCTCTGTGGTACCCCCCGAAAAGCTCCATATAATCAATGGATTTTGCAACTTCAAGCTGTTTTCCGGAAAACCTGCGAACCTCTGCAACCACCGAGCAGCCTTCAGAGGGATATATTCCGGGATAAGGGCCCAGAGAGTAGAGTGCATATCCGCTGACTTTTGTAGTCCCAAGGAATTCCGACCTGTTCTGGAGATCAAAGTGCCGGCTGTTGTATAGCCCGTTTCGCAGGCTGCCGTAAAGTGCCATTACGATCTCTTCGCCTTCCGCCCTTTCGTATGAGCGCTGCCAGCAGATGTTTCGGTGGAAGGTGTTCCCGTAAAGGGTTTTGTCCTTCCCTGAGGTTATGTATTCCCCTGAGCCGTTTTCCATGGCATATCCCTTTTACACTCGGTCTTAAACTCGGTCTTAAACTCGGCCTTAAACTCGGTCTTAAACTCGGTCTTAAACTCGGTCTTAAACTTGGTCTTAAACTTAGTCTCAAACTTATTTCAAAAAGCCGTAAGCTGCAAAGCGCTGGGTCAGATCAAGGTTTGAAAGCAGAAAACGGTCTTCTTTGCTGTAGGCAACCTTTTTGTTTCCTGAAAGTTCCAGCACGCAGGCAGTGCCTGGCTTTGCTTCCTTTGCTTCCTTTCCGTCAACCAGGATTTTCTCAACGCGCACAGGTTCGGACTGAAGTCCCACAAAGAGGTGAAGCACACTTTCTGGCTCTATCTTTTTCGTGAATTTTGAGATCGCACATTCCAGAACGTAGTCAGTGGTTACGTTTTCTTTATCAGAAATTATGAAGCCTCTTTCTATATCTTTGGCCTGGACATTTTTCAGGCGCATGCCAACTCTTGTGCCTGTCGGGGCGCTGTCGATGTCAACATCATGGCTCTGGATTGATTTAATTTCGATTTCCCTGTCCAGTGGAAAAATTTTGGTTTTATCTTTTTCTTTTGAGATTCCCTGTTTGACAACTCCGAGAACGACACATCCTTTGCCCTTCACATCGAAAGCGTGGTCTATAAAGATTCTTGCAGGCAGGCTGTTAAGTTCTGCATGTTCTACTTCTATTTTCTCTGCCATCTCATTTATTCTGGCTTTAAGGTCGTCCACGCCTTCAAAGGGGTTCTTTGCGCTTTTGTTTGTGTTCAGGGAGATACATTCCCAGTTCTGGAGTGCGGTTCCTGCAGTGATTACCTTTAGTTTTGCCTTAAATTCATCAATTGCATGCATGTTGGTGCTGTCCGACTTTGTCAGGGCAATAATTCCATGTTTAAAACCGAGCAGGTCCAGTGCAATGATACATTCCCCGGTATGGGCGTCCAGGCCCTGAGGGATGCACAGGACTGCTATATCGGAAATATTCAGTACTGTGACAAGGGATTTCAAGGTTTTCGGATAGCTGTGAGCATCCACAAAAACCATATTCTTGCCTTCCTTCTCGTTGTTGTACATCGTTATGTCGGAAACTGTTCCTTTTTTCCCGAGGTTTGCGGCAAGGGAAGTCCTGCCACTTTTTTCTGTCCCTATAATTGCAACGTTTACCATTGTGAGTCCCCTTTTCTGAATCAATGCTATGTATGGAGTCTTTCCAGACCCTTCGAATTTGTGTTGAATGTAAGGATTAATTGAACCTTAATGTTTCTCAGGCAACAGATTTTTGAAATTCGCAACTCTCTTTAAAGCTGCACTGTTTAGACTATGGCTTTCGCTAACTTTGTATCTGTCACTGGTATTAATATACTGTAACATCTTACTACTAAAAGTAATATATACAGTGACTGGGGTTTTTATGAAAGTTAAGGAATTGCTAGAAGATCTTGTTGTTAATGATTGGTTGGATATTTTAAATCCTTCGGGCAATACAAAAAAAATCTACCTACAGGCTATGCAAACCTTTACGGATTGGATTGGGCAGACTCCTGAAGACCTTTTAATTGCAGCTGAGGGGGAAATAAAAGCAGGGAAGCTTATGCGACAACGTCAGGTTAAGCAACACCTTACAGGGTTTCGGAAGTATCTGCAGGAGCAGAAATTATCTGATCTTACTATCAGGTCCCGTATGACTGGGATTAAAAGCTTCTATAAAACTTTTGATATTGAAATCCCAACCATGCAGCGCACAGGGAGGCGAGCAAGACCACTGGAGGAAAATAAGGCAATTCCCACAAAAGAAGACCTACAGCAGGTTTTGAAAGTTTGTGACCCACTGGAAAAGGCAGTCTTACTGATTGGGGTTTCGAGTGGGCTATCCTCAAACGAAATACGAAATCTAAAAATTAAGGAATTCAAAAAAGGGTATGACCCTGAAACGGAGATTACAACCCTCGTATTAAGGCGGGAAAAGGTAGCTGTTGACTTCGTGACGTTTATATCCCCTGAGGGATCCAGGGCAGTATGGGATTATTTAGCTTTTCGGGAAAGAAAACCAAAGTACTCGAATCCCAAAAGGATAGCGCAACTTTCTAAACAGAAGATCACAAATGATGATGGATACCTGTTTATTATTAGGAATGTTCCAAAGGAATTTATAGAAACACAGGATGAAGAGCTCAGGAAGCTACAGGAGAGTACAGTAACAAAAATATACCGAGTGATTTCTGAGAAAGCCATTAAGAATACTCCTACAGGACAATGGAATCTGATACGCTCCCATAATGTGCGGAAATACTTTAATTCAGCCATGCTGAATGCTGGCGCTGATTCTTTTTTTGTGGAATTCACAATGGGGCACGCATTAAACGGGACACAAAGCGCATATTTCCGTGCGAGTCCTGAGAAACTCCGAGATATATACAAAAAGTTTATTCCTTTTTTAACAATCCAGAAAGAGCTTGACATCTCGGAGAGTCCTGAATACCAAAAAATCAAGTATGAAAACCAGATTTTAGCGACTGAAACCGCCCGTCATATTGTTGAGCGTTCAGAGTTGCAAAATATACGGATAGAACTAGAGAACTTGAAGGCACTAGAAAAAGAAAAATCCGAGTTTCTTCTTGACATATCAAATCTAATTGCTGAAAAACCAGAAACATTAAAAGCAATTATTGACAAACAAAAGCAGCTAAACGAGCTGTAACTTTTCTTATTTCTTTTTTTTTCATTAAAAGTCAAGTCACGCACATTTTAAATTAATTCTTATTATTTTTTTTGAGAAAATTATCTTAATGGGTGCGTACACCGTATATTGTGGATACATTCTTACTTATTTATTATTAGAATTCTAATGAATATATAAACTAATCATAAAAAGTGACCTGAATGAAATATTAAACGATACCATCAGACTTTAACACGTAAAGGACAAGAACAGTAACTTATTTATATTTTTAAATGACAATAAATTATAATGAATAGAAATCAGTTAGGTGACAATAGTGTCTAAGAAAAATAACCCCGAATGTAAATACAAAATAGGTGATTGCTTACGTCGATATCCCGACGTTCAACAAAATCGAGAAAGTTCGTGGAATATACTTTCGGAACTGTTCGCGGAAGCCTGAGGTGACGATGTACGAATTGGATACCGAAACCGTAAACAAAATGAAAAAAATATACACAGAGAAAAAGGAAGTTTTGGAGTATGTTCGGAAATTCGGAAACTCATTTGAAAAAGCAGCGGCAAGCGTCATTATTGAGGTCGCAACAGCATCGATATAAGAACACAAAAGAAGAGATGAGTGCACCCCCCAGGCTGGTATCCTGAAGGCGTGCGAAATTTCTTTCCAATCTCCCCTTGTTAAGAGAGTGAAAGTTGGTGAGCCTTTGCAAGTCACCATTATTATATATGCTAGGACTTACGCACTTGAGATATTAAATCAAGTGCAACAGACGTTGAAGCTAAATCCACATTTTGCACAGTTGAAGGTTTAATATTATTGATTTTCAGTTCAACCGCGTAAGTCCTATATGCTTCAACCATAAATAAAACTTTCGTAATTATTTGTGCTTTAATCGGGCGCGAAACGCCCGACTTCTTTCTCGATTAAATTTCATTAAGCAATCCAGGAATGACTTGACTGGAATATTGCATGATGACTCAATTCCATCTTTAATAATCTTGGGATATTTTCTTAAACAAGTGTTCGACAACTTCTATACCGTCTTCAAGGAAGAGTATATTTTTATCTAGTAATTCTTCTTTAGTTGCTTTCCATTTCAAGTCTCCACATTTTGTTGGGGAGATTATGAAACAGTTCAATTTTATGTTTAGCTTTGATTTTGTCTTCAGTTCTGCCTCAATGTTCTTTATTTCATGATACAGATATAGTTTTTCATCATCTGGATCGGTCATTTGCAATCCATGGGGTTCAATAAATGTAATAGTTTGTTCGTTTCCTTTTATCGTCCAGAGAATAAAGTCTGGATAGAAGTTTTTGGTTTCGAAGAATCCTATTCCTTTTCTGGAAGGATTTCGGAGGAGATATATTTCTTCAAACTGTTGGCTTTTATTGTCATCTTCGAGATATTTGTCCAAAAGTTTAATGAAATCTCTTTCGCTTTCCACAATGTTTACGGGACTAATTTTTATGAACTCCAAATCTTTAGAATTTGAGTTTTTATAAATCAATGGCTTGAATAAGTGGACGTTTAATGCGAAGAAATCAAGAATTTTGCTTCTTTCATATAAATATGAAGTGTTTTCGTCATAGATGATGTCACTAACTTCTGAATTTAATCTCACAAAATTTTTAAGCTCGTTTGTTAGATCTCTTACATCCCTAATCAATGTTTGAGCGTTTGCATTGATGGTGAAAACATATTCTTTTGGAATTAATGAACCGTCTTCTTGACTGATGGCCTCATAATTTAGATTCTTCTGATACCAATGATATTTCTCATAATTGTACACTTTATCTATATGAGATTTTAAAAGCTGGACAACATATTCTTGAATTTTTTCAATTTTCGTAAGCTCTTCAAATTTTGACAGCTTAAGAATCTCTTTCTTGCATAAAATTAAATAATTTCTTTTAGAGAGAATTTTTTTAAGGTCTTCTTCTGAGAAGTATATATTTGAGTATTTTTTAAGATCTTTGTATTTGAGTAATTCAATATAAACAGCTTCGAAGTCGATTAAATTTAGTATTTCATCGTCAATAACATTTGATATTACTGGCGAATCTGAATCAACTTGCTTGAATGACTCTCGGGATTCCAAGACATCTATCTTTGAGCTTAAATCCATTTTTATCTGCGAAATGTTTTGACCAAGAGAAACAATTTGGTGGGAACCTACAAAATCCGTCTCATCATCAGAGCAACGCGGAACGTACAAAGCTGTATATGGCATAGTTGGTTTAATTTTTAAGATAATTTTTTCATATTCCTCAACACCTTCTTCTTCTAACGTTTTTTTGAAAGTTGCCATATAATTCGCATTCAATCCAAATATGTTAAGTGTCTCAAGAACGGTCAGATTATTTGGGATTCTAACATCAGTAGGGATCTTACTTTCATCATCCAAGACGTAACTTCGTTTTAGACAATTATCATATCCTCTCAGCCTTACTCCACGCCCGAACAATTGGATAATTTGGGCACCTTCTTTTTTTCCAATGTTGAGGAGCCCCATTGAAGATACCCTGTAAGAGTTCCATCCTTCAATGAACTTTTTAGAACCAATCAAAAAGTTTATTGGGGAATTTTTCTTATCTATTTTATGAAATAGAGATTGCTCAAAATTTGATTTTTGGCCTATTTGAAAATAAATATTCCCACTTTCAACTAATTCAAGGAAAGTACTTGTGTCTCCAATATCTATGACACCAAAATACTCTGAATCGAATCTTAATCCTATTTCCCCTTTGGCACTTTTCAGTTCTATGAATTGTAGAGTTTTCGAAGTTTTAACGTGGAACAAAACTTTTAGGATGTCTTCATATATATCCTCGATTTTCTTAGTATTAGTCCGAATCAAATCTCTTAGATAAGGGAATTTTGTGCCGAATAACGGTTGGTCATTATCATCAACCAGATTGGACTTATCAGTAAGTATGTTATTGATAAGTTTACTGAACCCATCTTTTTCATTGACAAATCTTGCAAGAAATTCTACAACTTTCAAGACATCCGAATCACTTTTCTTTCCACTGACACTACTTCCAACAAAAAGCATTAAAGGATCTTCAAGATTAAAAGGTTTTATCTGACTGGTATAATTTTTGTAGTATATTTTTTGCTCATACAATGATAGAATTGACCCTGTGAAATACTCGTCACCATATTCATTTTTATTTTTAAGGTTGAGGATGTTGTAATCTTTACCAAACCCATCTTCGTAGAAATACTTATAACGATAGTCAAAAACTATTGATGACGCATACTCATTAAAGGTATCTTCTTTTCCAGTGATTTCCCCAAACGTGGCACTATATTCAAATGTGAAGCCACCTTTTCCTGAAAGCTTTTTTTGTATGTTTTTCCAGGTCTGTGCCTCTGTTGAGTGACCTTTATGCCCCTCATCAACAAAAATAATGTTGTTTTCCCCAAATGAGTCCACAGATACTGTTTTACCATCCTGGCTTGTCACATCGTTCTTAATTTTGGAAATTTCAATAACCTTAATTGGATCCCGAAGAATCCAGTCATCAAGAGTTTTTTGAGCTTCAAACTTTTTATGTTCAATACTGCTAAACTCTAGGTCCCTGATATGTTGTGTTGAAAGACCTTCATTTGGGGTTATCAGCAGTAAATTATCATATTTCCTATTGTTGTATTTCAGGATTTGGAGCATGTTAATATGCATAATCAACGTTTTGCCGCTGCCCGTAGCTGACCAGAAAGCAAGCTTCTGCATAAAACGCTTGTCAGGATAGGGATATGTATGAGCTCCTGTTTTTTTCTCTTTAGTATTTAGTTCCAGTACAAATTTTGTGAGATCTGAGCGTAAATTATCGAATTCATTATAATACCTATCCAAATAAATTTCGGTTAGTAGAATGGCTACATATTGGAAATGTTTAAGAACAATCGGAGGATCCCGTTTTTGATTTATATGAATTAGATAACTCTGAATGTTTTCATCATACAGGTTAAGTTTCTGTCGTAATTCCTCGGAAATCTTCAAAGTCTGCAACGCTTCCGTAAAGTAGAATTTCTTCTGTTGACTAACCCCTTCTTCAGATTTAAGTAATCTGCGAAAGTCATTTATATCCTTAAAACCAAATGGAGAAGAAAGATATCTGTTAAGGAGGAGATAATTTTGAAGCTTTTTTTCATCCTTAGACATTATATCCCTCAAACATATTGGCTTTGAAGATTTCATCTACAGACTTTGCATAAGGAATCAAAGAATTGCCATTGACAAGAATCTCGTCATACTCTTCTGTGAGAATTTCTTTTTGGACAAATTCTTTATCACGTATTGGGTCAAAACCTTCAGACTTATTACGCCAAATAACGATGACGTCTTTCTCATTACGTTGCCCCTTTACAATGATGTAATCTACCTCTTGATCCTGTTTCTTCTGTATTTTCTTGACATCAATACCTGCAATATAATTAAATGTCTCAACAAGGTCAATATTGAATTCCTTAATTTCATTATTATTTTCGACCTTGAGTCTATATTCAAAAGGATTATTCAGTGCATCCAAGTTCAGGAAAACGTTGTTATCTCTCGACTCAAAATCAAGCATGTACTTAATATTGTAATCTTTTGACTCGAGAGCAAGCTTATTTGGCTGTTTAAAATCAATATTATTCAATGAGTCTTCATACTGTTCAAGAGTCTGATATTTGATAATCTGCTTTTTTGAACCATCGTTATCTAGTGGCTTTCCATTTTTCCAGTTATCGGAATAAATAACTTTCAAGATTCTTGGCTTAGTAACTGTATCAAAGTATTGACCCATTTCAACAAGAATAAACTTCCTGCTTCCACTATCTTCTTTATTTAGCTTCAATACTGAGTGCCCAGTAGTTCCAGACCCTGCAAAGAAATCAATAACATAATCAGACCTTTGGGAACCAATTTGGACACATTGTTTTATTAATGATACTGGTTTTGGAAATCCAAATTCTCTTAATCCTAATTTATTGCATTCAACAGTACCTTGTTCATTAATCATTTCTTTTTCTGTCCAGAGAGATTTGGGAGCAGTACCACTTTTTCTTGATTTCTCATAAATATTCCACCCACCATCACGTTTTTTCTTAGCAATTAATATAGAATAATCATTGTTTTTAATTGCATCAGAAACTTTTACGGTCCCCCACCTCCAACAAGAATCTTTACCTTCACTATTTAATGGAAAAACTTCAACATCGTATTCTTTTGTATTATACAATGAAATTTTAGCATATCCTTCTTCGTTTAGAGAATTCGGATTTACATAAATTGGGTAAAAAAGATTAGGTCGGTTAAATCTTCCAAATTTCGGGTTTCTATTTCTTAATTCCCATAATTCGTAAGGTCCATTTTCATCTTTTAAACTATTTTCACCTATTTCTTTGGGTAATTCGTTAATGATAGCTTCTTTTGAAGCACCGTATAATAATAGATACTCGTGAGTCTTGGCTACAGATTTGTAAGTTTGACCCCTCTTGTTTGATTGCACTATAATTTGAGATTCGAAATTATCGGATCCAAAAATTCTATCGAAAAGATATCTTAAATTAACATTTTCATTATCATCGATACTTGCAAATATGACCCCATCTAATGATAGTAAAACTTTCCCTTTCTCCAATCTTTCGCTTAATAGAGACAGCCAACTACTATGACTAAAGCCATCTTTATACAAAAAACCATCATTTCCAGTATTATAAGGTGGATCTATATAGCAACATTTGATTTTCCTTTCATATTTATTAAGAAGTAAGTTTAATGCATGGAAATTGTCAGAGTTAATTAGAATTCCAGTTGTCTTCTCATCAATATTATCAATGTTACTTAACAATTGATATTTGAAATCAACATCATAGAATTTTGTGTCTATGACTAAGGTTGGATTTTCTTTTAAAAGTTGTAATTTATTCTCTTCATCTCCTTTTCCAACTCCTGTAAGTTTTCCTTTGAGTTTTTTTGCTTCTGCTTCTACATCAAAGGAAAATGAATTATTCCATTCTTCAAGCTGAGCTTTGTTTTTTAGAATTTCAGGATAGTATTTCTCATCTACATAATCAAGTGTTATGCAATAATCCGTTGAGATAACGAATTTCTTCTTTTCCCAGAACTTCTTCTGGAATTCTTCTACTTGTGCTAAGAATTCTATAATCTTTAATGATATTTCCTTTAATACTCTGATTCGTTTCAGATTTATGTTTAAGTCTTCTTTTGAATCAATGTCATCAATGTGCAATAGTTCATTCTTGATGTAGAAGTCAAGTTCTTGTCCTAAGAATCTCTTTAAGTTTTTGTGTATGAAATAATCTGATGTGTTTTTTGTTGTGTATTTGTTAAGATGCCATTCGAGCTCAGAACTTTCAGATTTTTCCCCATCCATTTTGATGTGTTTCTTTTGTAAATTAGACAAACCATAGATACCTATTCTTTCCTGAATTTTTTGTAAGTTGTATTTGTTAACTTCATCCTTGCCTATTCTTGTTTTCTTAGTTATTTCTGCAGTTTCCTTTTCTTCTTCTGGGATAAGTCCTCTGTATCCAAATTTAATTGATAATATCTTATTCTTTGGGTCATATTCAGCATCATTGAACAAAAAGAATTTATTTTTAGAGTCTTTGATGTTATTCTTTTCGACATCCACATCTTCGCTAACAATTTCAAAATTGACTTTTGTGTCTCCTGCTGTGAATAAATAGGTCTTGAATTTCTCTGTTGTTTTTATGTAGTACTGGTCATTGTTTGCCCAATAAAGATATACTTCTTCTCCATTGTAGGGGATTGCATATTTATTTTCTTTTGAGTATCTTCTTTTTGAGATGAAGTCTCCGTTGTCATAATATCTTGAGAAGAAGTTGATGATGTCATCATAGATTTCTTCTTCAATATCATTTTCTTTATCAGCTATCTTAAGCTCTTTTTCTTTATCCAGATAATCCCTTACTTTTGGCGTTTCCGCGTATTTCTTCTTCGCTTCCTGAATCTCGCAACCAAAAGTCGATTCAATTTCCTTTTTCAGAGACTCGAGACTTTTTTGTACCCCAGTATTACCTTCTACAGTCTTGATTCCTTCACTTATAATCTCAAACAATTCGTGATCTATGAACTCTGATATTTCCTTCTTCTTGATATTGATAATTCTGTATATTCCAAAGTCCAGATCGTTATTCTCAAACTGAAATAAGTCTTTTAGAAGTAACTTTAATTCTTTAATTCGTTCTTCATTCACCATTTTGAACGTCCTCTTCTAATTGATAGCAAATATGATAAAAATCACATTTTCCTGTTCTTGTTTCACAAAAAGGTCCGTGCCAGTTTCTCTTAAACTGTTTCATTTCGATTGAGCCTGATATTGATTTAATAAGCTCTTTAGTTTTTTCCAAATCTTCTTCCGTATTTGTAAACCTGGTCTGTTGATTATCTTTAAAAGTATATGCACTTATTGTTTTAATTTTATCAGTGTATTTATTGTTTAAGGCAACGTTGTAGATTCTGAGTTGGATATCAACATTCATCCTGTGAAGCCCTTCTTTATACCTTGATTTGTAGTCGATGATCTCAATTTCTTCATTTTTATTTTTAATGACTAAATCAACCTGACCATTAACCACCAAATCCGAATCGATGTATGAAAAAGGCAATTCAACATCTACCACTTCTTTGATGAACTCAGATGTTTTCTCGTAATAATTCCATAAATCGGTTATAAGCTCGTCTCGCCATTTTTTTCTGCTATCGTCATCCTTGCAGTAGAGATCCACAGTATCTATGATGTCTTGAATTGAAACTTCGTTTCCTTCTTTAATTAGGATATGAAGTTTCTTCAGAGCATTATGAACAATAACTCCATATACCTGATAGTAATCAGTTGGTGTTTGGAATTCTAAGTAGTCTCTAAGATAAAACCTGAATGGACAGTCAATGTACGAACTAACTGCAGAATAACTCAACTTCGTTTTTTCTTTTGGTGGTTCATAATGCTCGTTATCTGATAATTTCTTGTCAAACTGATGCCTATCGATAAATAAGTCTTGTCCAATATCATCAATAAATTTGGATGGATTGCTGCCTTTCCCATCAATCGTGCTTATTGCAAGTATTTTTTTGGCTCTAGAAAGACCAACATAGAATGTTCTTTGAATTTCTTCTCCTCTATCGAATTCGTGCTTATCAAGCATTAATTCTTTTGGAATTTCTATGATAAAATCATCATCTGGTTGATTCCTATTGTAGCGCCTGTTGGTGACGCCTGCAAGTATGACAACTGGAAACTCAAGCCCTTTTGCCTGGTGAATAGTTATCAGTTTTACTGCATCTAAATCTTCAAATGAAGCTGCATCTCCCATCTTCCTTTCTGGTATTCTACCCAACTGATACAAGAGTGATTTGAATTCTTTAGAGTGGGTATTTTCTTCAAATTTATGGATAATGTTGGAGAATTTAGATAGATTCTTGATTTTAATACCTGCATTTCCATCATGTTCTGTCAAGAGTTCCTTAAACAGCCTGTAGTGGTATTTTGTAGCATCAAGGATCTTATAGAATAAACGTAACTGACTAACAGGATTTCTACTCTGTTGCTTTTTAAGATTTCTTAAGTTGATCAGTATTTCAGAGTCTTCCGCAGAGATGTTTAACCTTAGTAGTTTATCGTGATCAAATGATTCTAACAGGTTATAGATATCTACATTTTCATTTAGTTTCTGAATTGTGTCTTCATTCATTCCCAAAAAGTCTGAAGCTAAAACGTTGTGGTCAAAAAGCCATCTTTTTTGATAATCGTTGGGTTTGTATGAATTAACATATAACATTAATATAATCAAATCCTTAATCTCATCTTGAGTTAAAAGCGAGCTGTCACCAGTGGTTAAAAAAGGAATCTTATTATTTTCCAATTCATAAATAACGTCTGTAGAATGGAGCCTCACACTTTTAAATAGTATTGCAATATCTTCATATTTGACATTGTTATTTTTCACAAGGTCATTAATCCACTGAACAATATTTTTTGCTTCTTCTTGTGAATTTTCACCAGTGATAAAAATTGATTTAGAGAATTCAGCATTATTGGTGAATATTTTTTTCTCAAATGTCCTGTGGGGTTTCATGAAATGATCAAAACAAGCTACGATTTCCTTGGTGGAACGAAAGTTCTCCTCTAATTCCAGTTTCCTAGCTTCAGGGTACCGCTCTAAAAATGTTCTGAAATTCTCGACTGATGCACCCCTAAAACCATATATACTCTGGTCTTCGTCACCAACCACGGTAATGTTATATTTTGGATCGGAAATCAGCTTGAAAATCGCATCTTGAATGGGGTTTGTATCCTGGTATTCATCAATTAAAATGTAATCATACATGTCCCTGACAATCTTAAGGACGTCCTGATTTTTCAGTAGCAAATGATAAAACTCTCTCTGTAATAAAGCAAAATCTAATCGGGTATCATTCGGATTAAGAAGATTACCCAAATAAATCTCATAACTTTTTGCAATAGCTAAATCCCTTTCTGAGGAACCCTTTTTCTTATGATATTTCGCAAGTTCTGAAGGGTTTACATCATTTTCCGTGCATTTATTATAGAAATTGATCAGCTTATCCACATCAATATCTGAAGCAAATTCTTTTAAACCATAATTCCAATAATTTTTGTTCACGTAAATGAATTGATCTAAATCATCAAGTACATTGAAAACATTACCAAAATTATGGTATTCGGGAAAAGTTTGAAGCATTTTATTACAGAAAGAATGAATAGTAGATATTTGCATACTTTCTACTTTATCGCCCAATTTTACCCTTAGTCTGTCTTTAAGTTCTTCAGCCGATTTAATGGTGAATGTGCTTACCAAAAT
This sequence comes from Methanosarcina sp. 1.H.A.2.2, assembly GCF_000979975.1. Classification (NCBI taxonomy): domain Archaea; kingdom Methanobacteriati; phylum Methanobacteriota; class Methanomicrobia; order Methanosarcinales; family Methanosarcinaceae; genus Methanosarcina; species Methanosarcina sp. 1.H.A.2.2. The sequence goes on along the minus strand of NZ_JJQL01000061.1, from coordinate 38,293 downwards.
TCGATTGGGATCAAAACCTCTATCCTCTACAAGATAAACAATTTTTTCGACTAAGACGCTTGTCTTTCCAGTTCCTGGACCTGCAACTATTAACAAAGGTCCATCAACATATTTGATAGCTTTTTTTTGTTGTGCCGTTAAGCTGACAGTATTCATTCTCTACCCCAAGTTGCTACTCCTAAGATTTTTATCGATTCCTTATCATTTTTTGCCGATATTTACTAATGTTAATTTCCCTGATAACTATTTAATATAGTTTTAAAATCCACAACATCTTTAAAATTGTTCTATTAATAACTTTTCCTAATAAGATAACGTCGGAAAAGTCCATAATTTCCAAAAATTTGCCCAATTTGATCATTGTACATAAATTTAACAATTCCGCATGATGCCGATTTACTACTTTAAATTTCAATTACTGTGTGCGATAAGTTATAGATTTCAGACTTTTCCGACGCTCTCAATAACGACCAAAAAATTCCATACACTCATATGAGAGGAATTGAGCGTTCCGCTCAGAACCGCTGTAGATGCATATTTGAGCGGATAGCACGCTGGAGATGTGATGGTCACCACCAATCTGCTCTGGATAAATCGTTAAAGAGTGATCCAACTGGAAAAGATGATGCACGATATTCACATCGTGCACTCTGTGAATATATGAAGCTGAAGGATATGCCAATTGGTGAAAAGAAATAAACAAAAATATCAAGATTATTCGAGGTGTTTGAAGAAAAATTTGAATTTACCGTAAACGACCAGTTGTTCCAATTTCAATCAGATATTCCGCAGGTGCACACATGTATAGAATTTAGAATCGCATGTTTTACTATTTAGATTCATGCCTGAATATTTTGCGTCGATCAATAGAGTTATATGGGCAACTACTTGTATTATTTTGTAATGTACTGGGATTATACAAAATCGTCGAAATTGAAAAATAGGACCGTACCACTGTCCGAAATCGAAGCTCATTATACTGGTATATTAAGAGTCGTGTATCCTGACCGAAGTTTCAGTCCTCAGGAAGTTCATGAAATTGCTATTTCAATCATTCGAATACTGGAATATCCAAATGCAGATCGTAAAAGGTTCAATTCCAGTAATTTGAATGATACTATTCCCAGGGAAGAAAACTTCTACCTAAGTCTGATTACATTTGATCTCAAAACCTCAGCATACGACATTTCGGACACGGGTCTGGATCTGATGATTAATACGAAGGAACTGTTTAGCGAAGCAAAAACAGATCTCAGCCTGATACTGGTCCAGTATCAGCTCAAAAATGGGTATTTTGATAACGTGTTACAAACAGTCCGTGAGCTCACCGAAGACGTCTATAAGTTACGGGATGAGAAAAAATCCGTGCTTGAACAACTCATGTATAATGGGAAGGACGCACATCGGACATACTTCGAGTTTCGGGATCGTGTACAGTCCCAACTGGATAAGGAAAATACCCTGTTTATGGCAGTGAATGCATACATCTCCCAGACGATCCGAGACATTGAGGACAGCTTGAAAGATGACCAGGTATCCAAGAAATATACTGACATGAGCCAGTACCAAGTTCTACTGGACATCAGAACCGAGCTTGAATCGTGTATTAACCTGTACGATTTATTACCAAACAATTGGAACTGATTGGGTGTGAAAGAAACAAAATCATCTGTCTGAGATTAGTTTTATCTGGCTGATTTCTTATTTTGGTATAGAGAATGTTTCGCTCGAGAACATCCCCTGATGCAAGCCCATGTCCCCGAAAAAGAACATGATCCCGCTGGATCAAATACAATGACGGTGGAATTGTTAGGCATGCACGAAGTGCTGAGCGAAATTCTTGTATGTCATTGACATTCTCATATCCAATGTTATATATGTATCTCATTATATAAATATATATCATGTTAAGGGTTTGAAATAGTAGTGACTGTTGCGAAGTATGAAAAATACCACAAATCGAAGAAAAGATGAAGGAAAATATAAGCTTCTTCACATTCCAACATATGAAAAATACGACCAGGAATTGTTCTGTCATCATAGTTAGTGAGCTAACAATTCCATTCCCGAAATTTTTATAAGTTAATAAGTTTGACTTATTAAAGTTTTGTTATCCGCCATTCGTAATTTCAGTCAGAAATTTCCCGAGCATTTTTGGTCAGACTGAATCTTTACAATTGTGAAGAATATACAACTGTTAAAAAGTTATGGAGTTACGTTGGACCACATGGACGTCTGTAATATATTTAGAAATATTATAGATTAAAAGTTTAATACTGTTAATTATTAATTTTCTCACAAAGTAACATGATACAATAGTTATGACTTCAAACAGTTCCCTAAATTGACACATACTGAAAAAATTAAGCTGGTTTAATGGTATCAATAGAATCTGTGCCATCGGGACTTCCGTATGATTTCGGGCAAGCAGGGACATCACTCAGAAGGGCCTTCCGTGGGAATGCCCGCTAAAAAAAGCCATACTACTTTCAAATACCCAAGTGGTTTCACAGGGTATTTCCACGCACGTATTGACTGGAATCATGCGGTTTCACATGACATCCAAAACACAAAATAAAGCCGCTCGTCATCCAAATTTACTAAAACGGGCGGCCAACAATTTTAAATAATTTTAATTGGAACCACCAAAAAAGCGTTTTTTCCAACATCAGTTAGTATTCCTCAGAATATTATCTGTGTTATAGCCCCAACATTTAATTATTTTTATATTTAAGCAGTATGCCCTACTTGACCGCTACAAGGGTAAAATAATCTGTTTTCGCTATAAACTGCTATAAAGACAAGTCCCGAAATGGGCCCACATGTGTTAGAACTGGGCAGCCCAGGCAATCTGTGTGCAAACGACAACATAAGAAAATCAGGCGGTAGATTAATTCCAAAAATAGATGTAATACTGGTACGAGGGACCAGCTCATACCAGATTTCACTTTGAATATGAAAATACCCAATATATACTAACACCTTTGAAATATTTATATTTTTTCATGGCCAACACGGTCAAGTGGGACAACGTATTTATATAAACAGTTTTATATAATAATCTAAGTTGTTAATATAACAACTGAAATATATAAATATGGAGATATATTACATGGGAGCACAAACATCCATAAATGAATCAGAATGGATTGGTGCCACAGAAGCTGCACAGATCCTGAAAGTATCCCCCAAGACCGTAGGAAGATACGCGGATCAGGGGATCATTGTATGCATACGAACACCAAAAAACTACAGGCGGTTTCTTCGATCTACTGTGAAAAAACTTGCATAAGGTGAACATTAATGACTGAAAATACCCAAACTGAAAACATAAATGACCAAATTGAACCGACCCCAATAACAAGCCAACAAAATTCCCAAACACCCAAACAAACAATAACACCCAAACAAACAATAACACCCAAACAAACAATAACACCCAAACAAACAATACATGTAGATCCGTACCTGAACGCACCAATGGATCTTGGGACACCCGCTGGAAAAGGAATTGTATACAAGGTGATCACAAATGACGTCATCAGGTATATGCAGGGCGGAGTGGCCACCACTACAGGAGACCAATATCCCAGACTCTTCAAAGACGGAATATACCCACAAGAAGAAGGAGAGCTGGTATTATCTAAAATAATATATGACTTGGGTGAAGATAGGGGAGTAGTCCTATCCCCAGAACATGTATCCAATGTGATGAAGCGCCTTAAAGTGGAAACTTATGTGCCACTTGCACAATGTGAGCCAGACGCAGACCATGTCATTGTAGTGCAGAACGGCATACTTGATGTTTGTACGGGGGTCCTCACACCACACGACCCAAAAAAAGTGTACTTTTCCAAAATACCAGTGGCTTGGGACCCAAATGCACCATACCCAACAATGTTCCATACATACATGGACCAGACGGTAAAGGGTGTAGAGTGGGAGAAAGACGTCATTCAAGAAATGATCGGATACATGCTCTACCGACAATATACCTTCCATCTCATGTATTTCCTCATAGGAAACGGGTCTAATGGGAAGGGTACACTCATCAGGATCATTGAACAACTACTTGGGAAGGAAAACATATGTTCGATGCAACTTCATGATATCAACAACCCTAAAAGCGAGTTCTTACTCGCAGCCCTTCAGGGAAAACTCGCCAATCTCTGCGGAGAAACGAAACAGACCAACATCCTAAGCGCGGAAAATATTAAAATGGCCACGGGAGAAGATGAGCTGGAAACAAGGCAACCTTACGGAAGATCATTCAGATTCAGATCACACGCCAAAATGGTATTTTCGGCTAATAGGGTTCCATCAACAAGTGATTTCACGGACGGTTTCAAGCGGAGGCTCGTCATTCTGGATTTCCCGAACAAGATTTCAGGGTCAGCCACTATCAGAGGTATTGAACAGAAAATGGAGAACTGCGGAGAGCTCCCTGGGATTCTTCTGTGGGCAGTGGAAGGACTCCAGAGGATGCTCAGACTCGACAAGACCAGTTACGGGCGCAGTATCGCAATGAACGGAATCATATATGACATGAAGTCCCACCCAATTAGGTATTTCGTCCGCGATATGATAGATCACGAGTTCGGAAAACGCACCATGAAGATCTCCATTGAAGAAGCGTATATGATATATGCACAAGAAAACCTCCTTCCGACACTCACATCTGAAGAATTACATCATGAATTCGTCGCCGAATGCAACGCAATATCAATGAACGTTCGACAGATACAGGCGAGAGCAAGCCAGCTATGTAAGGATGATCAAGCAACTCTGAAAACACAGGGAAAACGGCCATCATATCGGCCATACGCCTATGAAAATGTAGTCCTCAGATATCCTCAAGGACACACCCCCACAACATGGGAAGAAAAGGAAAACCGCTATAAAGCGAAAATGAAACATCTCTGGGATGAAGAACAGAAGAAAATCATCTAATCACGGCTTATCTAATCACGGCTTAAGTGTGTCATGTTTACCAACATGGCACATTCCTTTTTGATGTTTTGTCTTTTCTTGTCTTTTCAATGTCTTATTTAAATGATCAAAAAAAAGCTCACTTGATACCTATTTTAAAAACTTGTCTTAAGCACGTCTTTTTAAACTGTTGCCGCATGTACTCGATGTCTTTATTTAAGGGTACATTTTGCCTAAAAAATTTCGGTATGTATATATACTGGGAAATAGTGCCATTAATCTTTTTATTTGTTATTTTTATACATTATTAAAGACATCGATATCAGTAGACAACTGTCTAAAAATACATACTTAAGACATGAAAAGACGAACTTATAATAATCGTATACATTAGACATGTGTAAGAGTACAGCTCAAAAAAGACATTAAAAAGACAGAACTTAGACAGTTCTCAGGCTGTTCTTAGTAATGCATTCCTAGACAAGATGTTCATAATACTATACATGAAGATCGGAATTACGAATGCATTACAAAGAACAGTCTAAATTTACTGGTATGGTCCCAGGTATCCAGTCTTACCTGTGTTGGACCAGGTAGACACTCAGGTGTTAGTTTCCAAAAACGTCTATAGACCAAAAACGGGCATGATTTGTGAGATTTTGGCTTGTTGATCGGAGTAAGTAGTGCACCACTGAGAACAGTCTATTTCACATAAGTGGCATGTATACATATAAAAAAAAGTAATATAACACTGTGAATGTTAATGTTCGCTATTTTGGTATGTGGTTGGACTTGTATGTGTGGCACAGGCAGCATATGTCACCTGTTCAGAAGACAATGTTGCCCTCTGCGTTTGGGTTGATATTACTGTTTTTGTTTTATCTGCCCGTGTCATACATGTATCCGTAACTTATGTTCTACATAATAATGTTCGTGCATTTATGATATAACAATCTCATGTGAAAGTGCAGTAGAAAGATTCTTTAGCTGGATAAAGTCATACAAAAAAAATTTTTCCAAGATATGAGATCAAAGAAATATCATATATGGGAGTTGTAATGTTAACAGCAATAATGAGGTTAAATCAAGTTTTGGGATGAACTCTAAATGTTATTCCTAAAATATGGCAAAAAGGGTATTAAATAAATAAAATCGTGTAGGCCAGTTATTGAGAAACGTCAGCAGAAGAATTAGTTTCAAATCTGACCAAGCGAGAATAATGATCATTTCAAATTTTTACGATCAATTACTTACCTCCACTATTAAAAATTAATTATAAACCAAATTTATGCCGCAGCACGGACAATTCAGATCGGCGCCACAATACGGACAGAAGTGACGTTTTATATCTAGTAAATTACCACTAAAATTAAAACTCGACGTCAGGTTGGAACTACAATAAGGACAGAAGTGACGTTTTCTATGTATTTTTTTCTCACAATTAGGACAATTTTCCTTTGTGATCTCAGTGTTCTTCGATTCATACACTCCATAAACTCCTTTTGAAATTTTATAAATTCCTTTGTCCCGTCTTAAAACAGGCGTAATTGACCGCGACACGACTACAGGAATTTCTTTATTATGAGCTTGAAAATATCCTTTCCTTAGAATCACAGATTCAATATCTTCAATATGAAGCGGTTTGCCTACTTTGTGAAGAATTTTCAACACCAACGACTGTAATGATTCCATGGGTGAGATTTCATTATCATCTACTAATAATTTGATCTGTTCCTCCTCTAACCTCTCTACAACAAAATTCATACTGTTTGGCCTCCGTAATGATTTTATTTTCCAATGACCCAAAATAAGAATAGAGGTCAACATATTTAATTATATCTTTTGAAAAATATAAATTAACAAATTATATATATTTGAATTGTTAATTTATAGTCATCTTTATATAAGAAAGACTCATACAGTTCACCTATTTTTTTAATTGCGATATGAAAGATAACTAATTGTTTTATATGCTTTATATATAGTAAGCACCCTCATGCCAATTAGCTATTTAAATATATTTCCTCTGTTCGGCTAAGTTTCTTTAATGTTGCATCTTGGAATAATTTCGCAGATTCAAAACCATTTGAAAGTTCAATGCATAATATAACAGCAAACGATGTAAAAGGTTAAAAGTAGAGTCAATTCCATTGGTCATCGGTTAAGGAATTTTCTTGCCCGAAAGCTATCGATTTTGTACCAGAAATCTGCATCAAACTTTGCCCTCTTTAGCTAAAATCGATACTCTGCTCCAGCCCACACTCTGTTACACTTTTATACAACTGTTGTGGAAATAGATGCAATTTATCATGATTCTTCACTTAACCGAAGACGCATGTAACTAATTTCAAAATCCAGTGATTTTTTAGTTTACACTAATCACTGGATTTTGGAACTGAGTCCATTCAAAGGGATCTTGAAGCTAGGTTGCAGGAATGGGAACATCTTGCGGCAAAAAACCGATTTTTTGGAGTATATTTATTTTTCTCAGTGCTGCTGCAATTCCACCGTATACATAGGTATATATTACTTTTAGGCGTTGGATATACTGTAATATATTTCTTTTCGCACTGTTCCCAAGAAAATCAATCAAGAAAAAGAAAAGTGATTAACAAAGAAAAACAAGCAGAAAAAAGAAAAAAATCAATCAAGAAAGCCAAAAATAGGTTTTATGGCCAGGTGAACACTGTCACCAGACCTCTCCTTCCCAGATCGCCTGAGTTTTATCATTGGTGCTCTTATTTATTTTTTTAATAATTATCAGATACTCGTTTCCTATCGGTTGCGGTTCTTCAAAAATCGTATCAATTCCAAGCCTTTTCAGATAATTCTCAAATTCTGCGGCGGTTTTAAGGTCCTTTACCCTGATTTTGGCTTCCTCATAGAGCCTCTGACCATTCTTTACACTCCGGATTGACTCTCTTAGAGGGTTAAGGATGCTTTCCCCAAGCTGCATAAAGCGCTTTTTGAAATCGGCTTCATTTTCATCCCATTCTACCGTCTGGAAACCTTCTCTAACAATTCTGGAGAGCATATAGTCCCTGCCCGCTTCATTGTAGAACTTGAAGGCATGCCTGAGATCAGAGCAGTTACTCTGGGATGAAGTATATTTCAGGGGGGCAAGAACCATTTCTGGGTCCTTTATCACCACACCTTCGTGCTCTTTTTCCCCAAGTGTCCGGATGATTTTAGCAATTTCTTCAGCGGCTGTTTTCAGGGAAATTTTTCCAAAGGATCGAACTTGCAGAAAGTCGTATTTTTCCAGAATTTCATGTTTTCTTGCTATGGAAAGAGGGTTGCCGCTATTCTTCTCTCGGATATCGAAGATGTAGAACTCCACGGATTCGATACCATAGATTTCTTTTGGAACATAAGGATTGTCAGGACCCAGCATCTCTCCATAAAGTACAAGCTCAGGAAAGTCGTCAAAAAATCTCAGGTCAAGCTTCTCTTTTGCCCTTTCAGTCGTGTAAGGGCAGACATAGCCGCTCCGGGTGATTGCCAGAATCTCGCCTTTTACGTTTGCTACCCTGACATTATACCCGTTCATTTTTTCTTCAACAGTTACCTTTTCAAGCCCGCTGAAATGTTTTTTAAGCGTGGGGTCCAGTACCATGGCTCTCCGGATCTTAGGAAAACCCATTATTACTTCAAACGAATCATCTTTTTCGTAAAGCACTGTTCCCCTTTCTATACGTGAAATCTCTTTGTCGAAGCGGAAAAGGTAGTCATGCTTTCCCCAATTCCTGGCAAGATAATTTTTTTCAAAAAGGTGTTGAACTCTCCCTTCATCAAACTCCAGGTAGTCAACCAGTCGCGCAACAAAGTCAGGATCAATTTCCCCATTTTCCCCTTTATTCATATTTGTTTATCTGTGTTCAGGCATGAAATAAGTTATCATTCCCAGAGTGAGTTTCAGGACAGGTCAGGCTAATAAGGAATCAGCTGGTTTGTAAAGAATAATCCAATTTCTCAAAAATCTTTTTAAGTATGCAGCTTCTAATCTCTTCCGTACTTAAATTTTAATGTAAGCCAGGAGACTACAAAATGGCTGACGATATCGACTACGAGATTATTGGCAACGACATGCAGATCGTTGAAATTGAGCTTGACCCCGGCGAGGCTGTTCAGGCAGAGGCTGGGGCTATGGCGTATATGGGGCCCGGAATCCAGATGCAGACAAGTATGGGCAATGAAGGCGGCGGGCTCCTGGGAGGCTTGAAGAAGGGACTGAAAAGAGCCCTGACAGGGGAGAGTTTCTTTATTACAAGCTTTACACACAAAGGCTCCGGAAAAGGGCATGTGGCCTTTGCGGCTCCGTATCCGGGCAAGATTCTCCCCCTTGACCTTGGCAAGTTTGGAGGCAGCATTCTCTGCCAGAAGGATGCTTTTCTCTGTGCTGCTCGCGGAATAGAAGTGGAAGTAGCTTTCACCCGCAAGCTCGGAGCAGGGCTTTTCGGTGGCGAGGGTTTCATTCTTCAGAGGCTGCGGGGTAACGGCCTTGCCTTTGTCCATATCGGAGGCACAGTGATTAAAAAAGATCTGGCTGCAGGCGAGACTTACCACGTTGACACGGGCTGTGTGGCAGCTTTTACTGAAACAGTGAATTACGATATAACCTGGTCAAAGGACTTTAAAAATGCCCTCTTTGGCGGGGAAGGAGTTGTCCTTGCTACCCTGACAGGTCCCGGCACTGTGTACATGCAGAGTCTGCCCTTCTCGCGCCTTGCTGACAGAATCTATGCAGCTTCAGCTTCCAATCAGCATAGGGGAGAACAGACCGGTATTGGTGGAAGTGACATCCTCGGCGGCCTTCTTGGAGGAGACAGGTCATTCTAAAACAGAAATAAATGCTAAGTAGCCGCAGGTAAGCGAAAACTGATCTCGGATAAAACAGGAAATATTAAAGTTAATAAAAACCGATCACGGATAAAACAGGAAATATTAAAAGATCAGGAAGGCCTGTCCCTCAAGGGGCAGACCTTTTTCTTTCCCTCTCTTTTTTCCATCTAAGATTTTATTCCTGGATTGTGTTTACGACATTCCTGCGTGCGAGGAAACCGACCAGTTCTTCTTCCAGATTAAGGACAGGGACACCTCCGACATTGTGTTCCAGCATGGTATTAACTGCATCTGAAAGGGGGGTGTTGGTGTACACACTGACTACACTGCGGGTCATAATGTCTCCAACAAGCAGATTTTTGATTCTGGAGTCCTGCTGGTTGTCAGCTACCAGGTCCCTGAAAGAGCGCATCGCAAAAGCGATGTCGTCTTCTGCAACAATTCCTACAAGCTTTCCATTTTCAATTACCGGTAGCCTTCCCACATCCTCATCAAGGATAAGGTGTCTGGCGTGGCTTACACGGTCTGAGGGGCTGACAGTGATCGGGTTTTTTTCCATAACTTCCCCGGCGAAGCCTGTGAAACGGTTTGCTTTCATAAATTCCTGTGGGGTCACCCAGCCCATTGCGTTTCCATTATCAGTGACAATGATCACGCCTCCGTTCTTTTTAATCAGAGTGAGGGCATCTTTAACATCGGTATCTGGCAAAACCCTTACAAAGTTGTCGGATACGGCTGTTGCAACATGCAAAGAGGATGCAGGTTTGCTCAGTTTCCTGCGAGTTCCGAGTTGCTCTGTCAGACTTCTCATGGTTAGTACACCGAGCACCTGGTTGTCATGCACTACCAGCAGGCGCTTTGTATCCTTTTTTTCCATGAGATCAAGGGCGTGAGATATGGTGTCTGACTTATCAATCTTGTGTGGTTGTACCATTATGTCTTTAACTTGCATGCATTTCACCTCATGCGTATCCAGAGTTTTAGTTTCAATTTTTCGCAACTTTCGTTTTTACAGACCTTAATGCATCTGTTTTTCCAAATTTCTGTTTCGCATCCTTCTTTTGCTTTCAGCCATCCTTTTCTGTTCCTTTTTTGCCGTACATACCTCCGTACCATATGTGCTTTCGTGATCTTACTGTTATAGTTAGTTGCTATAGTTAGTTGCTATAGTTAGTTGCTATAGTTCGTTACTATAGTTAGTTGCTATAGTTCGTTACTATAGTTAGTTACTATAGTTAGTTACTATAGTTTATTACTTCTTACCTTTTTAAAGGTACTTTGCTCTCTTTTATGTTCAATTTTTACTGGATTCTATTTCTTAATCCACTTTTTAGAGCACGGATTTCATAATGTCTGTCCTGCTAATTATTCCTACTATTTCTTCACCATCGCTGACAGGCAGGGCCGTTACCTCTTCTTCAATCAATTGTTTTGCAGCAGCGCTAATTTTCTCGTTTACATCAATGGATATTATTGGAGAAACCATGATGTCTTCCGCTGTTAAAGGCACTTCTTTTACATATCTGTAAGTTTTCTGACCTCCAGGTGAAGACTTCCGGGCCAGCTTGATGCTTTTTGTTGAAAGTTTGCCTTCGTTATCAGTTAAGAGGTTTAAGGCAAGGCTTCTTTTTGAGATTATTCCCACAGGTTTTCCTGCATCGTCTTTAACGATCACTCTTTCGATCTCGTTTTTGTTCATTTCGTCTATCACATGGTTGATTGTGTGGTGCCTGTGAACAGAAACGACATCTTCCGTCATCAGTTTGGGGATCCTTGTATCTATTTCTTCCGAATGTTCAGCAACATAGCGCACGATATCTGTCCTGGTGACAATACCTACGATATTGTTTTTTACCACCGGAATGTCATGCACTCCGTTCTCAAGCATTAAGGCGGCTGCCTGGGAAATGGAGGCTTCGGGATAGATGGTGATTACGGATTCTGTCATCAGCAGCTTTATAGGGATCTGGTCTATCGGCCTTCTCCTCCAGAGAGGTTCGGCTTGAGCCAGGCGGTTTCCTATATCTGATTTCGTGACAATTCCCACCATCTTGTCCTCGTTCAGGACAAGCAACGTACTGATTTTGTGCCTTAACATCAGATTTCTTGCATATGACACGGGTTCATCTACATTTACAATGTACACAGGTGAACTCATGATGTCCGCCACATTCATGAAATACCTCCTTCATTTTTACAATATATAAGTATTAACAATTATAGTTTTTGAATTAAACGTAAACTTTACAATTTTCAGCTGTAAATCTCGATATTTTACATAACTTCTGTCTATTTCCTGTAAGTCTTGTAGAAGTACAGATTAATTGGGAAGTATCGGGCAGTTAGAAGACATCTTCCGAATCTCTGTTTTAAGACCAGCTGCGCTCCGAGATACCAGAGAAATCTAGAATACGGAGTTTATTCTGGTCTGTCCAGCCAAGAAGTTTGCCTCCTTTCCCAAACTCTTTAAAGCGTGCCCGGATATTTTCCATAGCTTTTCCGGGCTTTAGTCTGGCTTATTTAGCTCTGTTTCGGTTTAGCAGAAGTTTTATTCCAAAACTCCTGTTTAAAATTCAAACCCTCTCAGGAAATCGCTCTCTGTAATAATACCGCGCAGCATTCCATCTTCCAGAATCGGAAGTGAGCCTATCTTTTTCTCGAGCATGATTTCCATGGCTTTTCCCATATCTGTGCCAGGGCTGGTCCAGATCAGTTCTTTTGAAACAATAGAGCCTACAGGCTGGTCCAGAGCCTCATGAATATTTCCTGTTGTCAACTTGCTGAATGCATCCCCTCTTCCAAGGAAATGGACAATATCGGAGGCAGTGACTATTCCCGCAAAGATTCCGTCCTTTACTACAGGAAGTCTTCGGAATCTGTTCTGTACCATTACTTTTGCTGCATGTCCGATGGACGTATCTGTTGTTACCATTGTGACATTTTTGGTCATATATTCATCAACAGTTTTGTTTGTCACAATCCCCCCCATCAGTTCCACGGCATTTCTTTCGGTAAAGATGGCGATGACCTGCATTTCATCATTTACTATTGGCAGGCCTCCGGTCCTCCTTTCAAGCATTGTTGTAATGGCCTCTTTAAAATCTGCCTGGTCATCGATGTACGCAACATCAGTTTCCATAATCTGTCGTACTTCTTCGTTTATTGCAGCCAAAAGGTTGCCTTTGAAACGGTTTTCGACAAGAAGGTTCCTACTGCCGCCTCCCAGGAAATCGATGATATCAACAGAAGTAACGACTCCTTCCAGCCTTCCTGTTCCCGCGTCTGTGATCGGAATACGCCTGAATCTTCTTTCAGTCATAATCCTAACTGCGTCCATGATGGTTGCAGTGGGAGGGAGGGTTACTACATCCCTTGTTGCCAGGGCAAGAATTCTTCCTTCATGTTCCGCAATGCGGGACTTGAAACTTGGGCCTATTCTCATTGTGCCCATGCTGCTGACCATGTGCGGGTCTTTCTGTTGCGCTTTTTTGCCTGACTTGTTCAGGTTTGGCTGAACATTCATTTTTTCGACTGGTACAAATGTCTTATTTTTGTTCAATAGGATCACCGAATCGAGTTGCAGTTAATTGCTTTTTTCATCTTCCGTTTTTCCTCTACCCGCATTTTGCAGGAATTTATCCCTTGAGCCCAATTCATATTTTAGCAGACTCATGGTTAACTGTTGGAAACAAACAAACCTTAAAGCAATCTTCTCTCGAATCTTTCTGAACACTTACTTTTGTTTGTCAATCTGTACTCTCTATTAATTGTAATCTTCATTAATTATAATCTTTAATCATTATAATCCTTTTGCGCGAGAACCTGTCTATTACCTTTCATGCAATTTGTGATCAGTTATGTGACCGGTTTCACTATTCCACTGGAAACTTCTTTCTTAAAAGGGTTAAAATGTCATTAAAGACATTTAGATAATTGGCTCTCTGCCTAAGGATTACTCAGACCACACGTTGGCGATGGATCCAAGAAGGTCCTGCCTGTCAACGATTCCGGATATTTTACCCTGTTCATTTACTACAGTAACTCTTCCGATATCATGCCGAATAATCATTTCAATCGCACTCTTTACGGAATCGTTCTCTGAAAGAGTATATGCAGGAGTTGACATAATCTTTTCAACTTTAGGACTTTCGTTTGGCCTTGTTGCCCGTTCGTCTTCTACGGACCTTCTCAAAATGCCTGATTTAATTATATCCCTTCTTGTTATCATCCCGATGGGATCGCCTTTCTTTGAAACTACTGGAATACCGGTATAATCCGTCTCTATCATATAATTCCAAATCTTGGAGACCCTTTCATCCGGCAAACAGGTTTCGACTTTTTTTGTCATAACCGTTTCTATGGTCTTCGAAACACTTTTGGGAAGTTCCACTTTTTTGAGAATATCAACGTCACTCAGGACACCTACAACCGTATGGTCTGTTGTTGATTTAACAACCGGAACCCTGTTCTGTTTCGATTGCACCATCAATTTTGCAGCTTTCACAACATCCATATCCGGAGTGACTGTCGGGGATTGCCTTGCATATCCACCCACCGTGACATCCGAGCGCGTGGACGTAATCCTCATGATATCCTGGTCATTCAGCATTCCCACAAGCCTGTTTCCCTCATCAATAACAACAAGACCTCGAAGTAAGTAATCACGCATCATTTGGCGGGCATGAGTTATGAAATCCCCTTCTTTGACACTTACAGCCCCCACTGTCATAATCTCGCTGACGTTCATAGTTTACCTCCCTGCGCTTTCGTTAAGACAGATAATTTGAAAGTCGAGATTTCAAGCTCGTGATTCATTCGTAACTCTCCCCTTCTGCTTGCCGACAGTTTTCGCATAAGTATCTGCCGTCCACTAATTTCAGGTCTACTGAATGATAAGAACATGATTCACATATTCCTGTACTGAAGTCTTCTTCAATCTCCCCCATTGAAGGAACGGAGAGGAGAGCTTCCCGGTTCATATCAATAAGATCCTTGAGTATGGTACTGAGTCCGGGTGTTACCATCAGAATATCGGTATTTGAAATCACTCCTATTATTGTACCGTTTTCCAGGACTGGTAGCCTTTTAATATTGGCTTTCAACATAATTTCGGAAGCTTTTACGACACTTGTCTCAGGTTCCACGGTTAACAGAGGGGTGGAGAGGATTTTGCTTGCATTTACTTCACCTGGTTTTCTGTCCTCTGTAACGATACCCTTCACAAGGTCCCTTTCAGTTATGATCCCCATGGCCTTTTCGTTTTCTGTAATAATTACGCTTCCGACATCGTGTTTGACCATTTCCCTTGCAATGGCAGGAATATCTGTGTTAATGTCCATTGTGATGACTGTTTTATTCATCACTTCAGCAACCGAGACCTCCCTCTCAATTTCTCTGTTGTGAATATCAGTACCTGGTTCCCCTTCAGGTTCATCAACCATTAACTGCCGATCCCCCTTTATTCTTTCAGCATCCCAAACCCCGGCAAACTTACTATTAAAATCTCTTCAGGTTTTCAATTTCCCATGGAAAAATATTCCAGATCCCTTTAAACTTCCCCTTTTTATACAGATCTGGAGTGAAATCCTGAAAAGCCGGTGTTCCGGTAAGCTTTCCGTTCAAATATTTCTTCAGGCGCGTTTCCCTTTAAAGGTCTTTCCCGCACTTCTAAGACCTTTTTATAACACTCATTATATACGAGTCAATAGTACATAATGATAACGGCATTTCTTTTTTTTTGTAAATACTAGAATTTACATAAAGTGGGTGCAGAAACCGTTTTTGAGGCCTAAGCCGTCGATTTCTTCACGAAAGGTTTATGAAAGTCCGGCAGGAATTTTTTTATAACCCCCTCATTTCCACTGGAAATTTTTGCTTAGAATTATAAATATCGCGGTTTCTTGAAAAAACATCAGGGAGAAGCAGCAGAAGAGAAATCTATCTTAGAAAAAAGCTTTATACAGAATAAATTATTCTGAATTATATTTATAATGCTATTGATTTTTTTCACAGGAAATTTTTCAGACCCCTATATTTCCACTGGAACCTATTTTCTCACTTTTTATCCGCAAATTTCCGGATTTAAAATTGCTAATAGTTTGTGTAAAGAGTAAAACAGAGAAAATAGAAATTAGATCGCAAGTAAAAATGCAAAAACTGGATAAAAGGTAAAATAAAAATTCAGACAAAATTTAGTAAAATCCAGACAAAAACTGAAATGAATAAAACCAAATCGAAGCCGATAATTATTCAACAAAGAACATATATGCATAAATAAATAGTTAAAAACAGTTAAAAACAGTTAAAAATAGGGAGTGATCAGAGAATAATCACTCTACTCCTGTTCCCAACGCTAAGTTCCATTTCTTCGTTCAACCCATACTTGGCATAAGCGTCAATGATCTGGATCTCGGAGTCGATATCCAGGTCCTCTATCACATAGGCCTGTTCTCCCCAGAGAGTTAGCCGGATACTGCCTGTTTCGTCCTTAAGCTGCAGGTTTGCGACCACACTTTCGGTTCCGTCTTCCTTCTCAAATTCTCTTAGTTCTCCGATTTCGGAAACTTTTCCCTGGACAGAATAGCTTTCTCCCGGGATAATGTTGGTGATGTCAGTAAATTTCTCCCTGTACTCAACCTTTTTTTCACTTCTCTGAATTATCCCTCTGGCTCCCAGGCTGAGTTCCACCTGCTGGCTGAATGTGTTTTCCCGGGAATAAGCATTGAGAACCTCTACGGTTTCATCGAATTCAATCTCGTCAAGAAAATCGGTTTTTTCGTCCCAGAGTGTGAGCCTGATTTTGCCTGTGGAATCGCCCAGAAGGATGTTTCCAACCCTGCCGGCGGAGCCGTCTTTTTTCTCAAAGGTTCGGACTTCTGAGATATCAAGTATCCTTCCTGAAATATTGATATTATTCATGTCAGCTTTTATATCTTCAACAGGGGTAAACTCTTCTTTATATTCGATTTCCTTTTCGCTTTTTCTGATTATGCTCCTGTTTCCTATTTGCAGCTCCACTTTCTGCGTAAAGGCATTTTCACGGGCGTAAGCATTGATCAGTTCAACAGTGTCCCCGTACTCAATCTGGTTCAAAAAATCGGTTTTTTCGTCCCAGAGAGTTACTCTGAGTGTGCCTGTGGAATCCCCAATCATCAGGTTTCCAACTCTCCCGCTGCTGCCATCTTTGCGCTGGAAAGTCTTGACTTCGGAAACCTCCAGCACCTTTCCAGTAAGGTTTAGGTCTCCCATTCCGTCTTTTATGTCCTTTATATTCTGGTTGCTCGAAGCAACATCAACTTCCTCTTCACTTTCGGTCAGGACTCCATTATTGCCGATGTTAACTTCCACTCCGGAATAGCCCTGCTTTGCATAGCCACTGACCTGAACGGTTTGCCCTACCGTGATTTTTCCGTTTTTAATCAGGTCTGCCATATTGTCCCACAGGGTTAACTTTACTTTTCCGGTTTCGTCTCCGACGATCAGATTTCCAACTCTACCTATAGTACCGTCGTTCCGGGTAAATTCCTTGATATCAAAAACCGAAACAATTCTTGCAATAAAATTAACAGGTCCGCTCTCGGGTGTAATATTTTCTATTTTCACGCTGTCCATGCCTGCATCCGAGAATCCCAGTTCATTGGCAACCAGCATGGCAGCCATCGCCTCATCACAAAGCCCTCCCATATTCTCGACCTTTTCCTGTGTGCGCTGCAGGAAATCCTCTCTACTGATGACATGGCTGAGCTTCTTATAAATAGTATCAATATCGGTCATGGTACTCCCTTGAATGTTTAATACTTACCTTCAGTGTTTGGTGGTTCTTTTCTTCGATATGTATTCTTGCCTTAAATATCAGGTGTTTGTCCCTGAGAGACAGTTCTTATTAGTGTTATTTTGAGATGTGAAACTTTTTGGAAATCTGATATATTTCAGGTGAAAGCTTGAGGTGAAAATTCAGAACAAATATTTTCAAACTTAAGATAAAATATCTTCCAATTTCATATGAGAAATCACCAGGTTCTATACGTCCTTTCATTAATGCATAATAAGAATATCCCTAAAAATTAAATATTATTTGGTAAGTCTTTTTCCTTTTTTGGTTATCTTTTTAAAGAGCTCTTGATACGGTATGTAAAGTGTCTTACTAAAGGCTACTGTATGCAGGGTGAAAGTATTCAATATTCGGGATGAGATTATCTTGTGTGCTGGGCGAGTATCTTGAGAGTGATTCTTTTGAGTGAGTGGCTTTTATTTTAACTCACATTTTGGAAAACATAATAAGTTATGCCGGTGCTTTTTATCGTGTGAATCTGCTTGATGAGAATAAATAACGTCCAGTTCCTTTCAAACATGGCTAATGTTCTCTCGCTGCTTTTTATTCCCGTTTTTGCCGCATCACTCGGTGCCTCTTATATAGAGATCGGGGTTATAGTGGGGATCTATTCTGTCACAACCCTTCTTTCTTCCTTTATTTTCGGAAGGCTTGCCGACCTTCACCATCTGCGTACAGTGCTTCAGGGAAGTTTTGGGTTTGCTGTAGCCGCCTTTTTTCTTCAGGTCTTTGCTACCGATCCTTCTGCCCTCATGCTTGCAAGGGCTCTAGCCGGTTTCAGTGTTGGGATTCACCCAGGAGCCCTGATAGCCTACGCCCATTATCAGAAGCAGAGCCTCGGAAGGTTTATTTCTCTGGGTTCTCTCGGCTGGATGGCGGGTTTTCTTCTGGCAGGGGTGATAGGGGTAAGAATGGATCTGCTTTTTGGACTTTCATCTCTCTTTTATGCCTTATGTTTCCTGCAGACTTTCAGGTTAAAAGACATTGAAAAACCGCAGCTGAATATTTCTTACTTTTCCCTTAACACACTGCTGAAGAATTCAGGGACCTATTTCTCTCTCTTCCTGCGGCATACCGGAGCCGTCGGGGTCTGGACTATTTTTCCCCTCTATCTCCGGGAGCTCGGAGCAGGCGCCTTCTGGACCGGAGTTATTTATGCTATAAATCCTGCAGTCCAGTTTCTGATAATGCGCAGGCTTGACCCGTTTGAAAATGAAAAGTTGATCCGTGCGGGCTACCTGCTCTCAGTGGTCGGTTTTATCAGTTATGCCTTTGCCTCCTCCTATCTTTACGTCATCCCCGGGATGTTCGTCGTTGCCTGCTCCTGGTCTTTTCTCTATGTGGGTTCAACCCGCAGGGTTGTGGAACTGAATCCGGATAAAGCTACAGCAGCAGGTCTGATCAACTCAATGATCGGGGCTGCAGGGGTTGTGGGAGCCATTCTCGGAGGAGGCCTATCCCAGCTTTTCGGCTTTAGGGCGACAATGCTCGGAGCTGCCATTTTCTCCATTTCAGGCTTCCTGCTCTACAAAACCCTTGGAAGGACCGCAGGCACGGGGATAACAGAAGATGAGGGATAACTGAGAGAATAACTGAGAGGTAGAGAAATCAGAATTTTGAAGGTAAAGGCTTAAAATTCTCTTATCAAAAACTAATTTTAAGAAATAAAGCAAATTAAAACAAAACCTTATTTATGGTAAAGTTTCATTATGTACGTGATACTATGATTCGAAAATGCACTGATCACGGCTATTTTAGAGGAGGCAGCTGTCAGCAGTGTAAATGCCCTGGTAGATACGTGCTGGACGACGGCAGGGAAGAAAAGCTCGGCAGGTTTGTATCAGGTACTCTCCGGCATTTCCCGGCATCTGCAGGAGTTAAAATGGACAAATACGGTTGGGTGGACCTTAACACCTTCTGTGACGTTATGAATAAACGTTATAACTGGATGAGGAAAGAGTACCTTTATGCCCTTGTGGAGTCCGATGAAAAAGGAAGATATCAGATCAGCGGGTCTATGATAAGGGCACGTTACGGACATTCTGTTAACATTGATCTTGACTACGAGGAAAGCGATACTCCATACGTGTACTACGGGGCAAGCCCGGAGGAAGTTGATGTACTGCTCGAGAACGGAATTTTCCCTATCAAACAGCGCTATGTTCATCTCAGTACTTCATATGAAAAGGCAACTGAAGTCGCCCTGATTCACACTGAAAGTCCTGTGATCCTGCAGGTTGACGCCTTTAGAGCTCAGGATGACGGAATTTCTCTAAAGCTTGCAACGGATTACATCGTACTCGCGGAAAAGATACCACCTGAGTACCTGTTTGTACTCGAGGACTAATTTCCCCTTACTGTTTTTTCTCACTTTTTTTCTCACTGTCTTTTTCCGTACTCATTTTTTACTTATTTTCATCTGTTGGTTTTTCGTGTCATTTTCTATTTTTTTCCCTTTTTCTCCTTTTTTCCTTTAATCAGTCTACTGATACTTCAAAAAGTCCCTCTTTTTCCTCTATCCTGAATTTCACATCAAGAAACTGTTCTGTGACCCAGATGTTTGTTGCCGCATGCAAAGTCAGCTCACGGACCGTGTAAGAACTGTTTCCTGCAAGTGCCATATACGGGATCAGCTGATCTGCCAGATGTACATCTACAGAGGCTTCTGTTCTGAGTTCCGAGATGATCTCTTCTGCAGCGCGCCTGCCAACCTTTTCAGCAGGCAGTCCCCTTTCTCCAAGGGCACTTCCTCCGCAATAACCGGACCAGAGGGTTATCCCGCTTCCTGTGGAAAGTAATTCGCAGGACCGGACCTTGATCCTTGAACCGTATCCGGCTTCAAGAAGCATGGATTCGGCAGCTTCAGCCTGGCGGGCTGGCACATGTGCCGGAAGATTCGATGCATGTGAAATTCCCATGACTTCTTTCCTCTGGTTTTGGCTCTCCCCTCTGTTTTGGTTTTCCTCTTCTATTCGGTTTTTTCCGGCTCTTTTGTTTTCTCCTTCCTTTCGGAAATGAAAACCACGAAGCTTACAGGGTTCAAAAATAGCTGAGACCTCTCCTCCCCCCCTGGGATAGTAACCGCGATTTTTCAGGGTCACGCTGCCTGCATATCCAAGTTGTTCAAGTGCCCTGAAGGTTACATGCTGAAGGTAGTCAATTGTCGGTGACCAGGCAACGTCAGTTCCTCCACGTATCGTTATTTCAATTTTTTCTTTTGCAAAAGGCAGGGCTGGCATAAGGCTTTGCAGAAACAGGGTTATGCTTCCTGCGGTCCCGATATCAATCTCATATTTCCCCCCCTTTATTTCCACTGGAGCAAAAAATAACTCTGAAGAACCCGGAAAAAGCCCTGAAACCCGTGCTTCGCAGATCCTGGCTGCAGTTTCCAAAGCTTTCAGGTGCTGTTGTTTCAGGCCGGGATTAGGTCTGTTTCTCCTTATGTTCGTAACCTTTACTTCTTTTCCAGTAACTGCAGAAAGGGCAACAGCTGTCCTGACTACCTGTCCTCCTCCTTCCCCATATGAACCGTCAATTTCTATCATTTCCCTCTCTCCTTATTTCACTCCGTTTTTTTCGTCCTGTGATTTAACCATATCTTTCATCCGAGCTCTTATCCGGGTCCAGTTCATTTGTTTTATCCTTCCGCATATTTCTGACTGCGTCTTTTACAGCCGGCATGAGCGGATCCACAAGCATGGAAACTGGAGGCGCATAGCAGGTTTCAAGGCTAAGAAGGTCTTTGATTGTTGTTTTCTTTCTTATTGCAAGGGAGAGGGCATCGATTCTTTCCTTTATTCCTTCTCCACCTGCGAGTTGCGCTCCTGCAAGGCAGCCGTCTTTAAAATGGAGTTTTATATAGAGATCTTTTCGACCTGGATAGTAGGAAGCTCTCGTGCGCCCGCGAGAAAATCCGGTTACAACTTTTATCCCCTGCCTTTCCGCCTGTTCGGGTGTAAGCCCAACTCCTCCGAATTGCAGGTCTCCAGCAACAGCTACCCAGGGGTCAGCAAGGGCTCCGAAAGTAGAGTATTTGCCTGTAATATTATTTCCGATCACATCTGCCATACGCCGTGCAGTTGTGCCCAGCTGGCTGAGCCTGCTTTCCCCGGTTACAAGGTCCGTAACTTCCGCACATTCGCCACCTGCGTATACATGGGGGAGAAATTCCCCTCCTGCCTTTACCTGAAGCATTTCATTTACGACTATTCCTCCTGCTTTTCCAATATCTATCCCTGCTTCTCTGGCAAGGTATACTTCAGGTTTTACACCGGTTGCCAGGAGCACAAGGTCTGCAGGAAACTGCCTGTCCTTTACAAATACAGTTTTTTCTTTCCAGAAATTTTCAGGTAAAAATATAGGTTCCCCGGTAATAACTTCCACACCGAGGGCTTCAAGGTGTGCCCTGACAATTGCAGACATCTCGGAATCAAACTGGCTGGAAAGCAGGTCTTTACTTCTGGTTATAAGGATAGTTTTAATTCCTCGCTTTTTTAGGGCTGAGGCACATTCAATTCCTATTGTACCTCCACCTACGATGCATACTGTCCGGGCGGTTTCCAGGGCTTTTCCAAAGAGCATGCCGTCAGCAAGGCTCCTGAGAGTGAAGATTCCGTAAGGTAGAATATTTGCCTGGCTTTTGCGAGATATAAAGGGCAGGCTCCCTGTAGCAATCACCAGTTTGTCAAAAGGATAGGCTCCTTCTCCTGTCAGGGCGACCCGCCTGGTCAGGTCTATTGACCTCACTTTCTCGTTCAGTTTCACATCTATGTTTTTTTCCCTGAAAAAACCCGGAGGTTTTACAATCAGTTTTTCAAAACTTTCAATTTCCCTGCCCAGAACAAAAGGAATTCCGCAGTGACTGTAAGCTGTGTGGGAATCAGATGAAAGCACAGTTATTTTAAAGTCACTCTGCCTCCTGATCTTGGTAGCAGCTGCCATGCCACAGGCCCCCCCTCCTATAATGACCACCCTTGTAAGGTTTTTATCTATCCTGGCCTGCGCGGAGACTTTTTCAGGGACCTCTTCCTGAACTTCACCTGCGGTTTGAATAACTTTGCCTGCAGCATCCTTTACGCCAAAATCGCTTCCCATGCTTTTTATAATGGTGTTTCGCGCCTATTATAGGTTTTTAAAAGGAAAAGAACCTTCAACACCCGGAGAGTCTTCAACATCCGGGGAGTCTTCAACATCCGGAGAGCCTTCAGTACCCGGGGAGATTTCAGATGATCTGGAAAGACTTTAAGTGTCCTTCAATGTCCTATAAATTAAGTTTAATCGAACATCTTTCCTGAAAATATCCATTCGAAGGTGTTTTCCAGAAAACAAAAGAGAAAGATAATGATTTTATGGGGGGGTGAACGAGCGAGTTGGGAGTGGGGGGGTTAATACATAAAACAGTGTATTTGTCTCGCTCGTTCAAATTTTTAGACGTTCTTTGTTTTATATATACTTTTCTAAATTTTTCTAATTAACTCTTTTTTAGGAATTTTGAGAACATTTCCAGATATCATTATCCTTAAATTTATCAAGAATGAATTAAAATAATTCAGGGTTAACTAACCTTTTAAATAACCACAAAGTTCTTAAAGCCTGCAGGCATTAGACATATGAATTTAAGACATGTGACATACAGGATTCCTGTTTCTCCGAAGTTGCTTTAAGGCGGGCGGGAGCTGTTCTGTCAGGTCATATCATAAATTAATTACTTCATCCATTCATCACCTACCGGATTCGTAAAGAATCTTACGTAACTAAACGTATGCAAACTTAATAGAAATTTCAGATTATACATGTTACCAATTCAGGGCTAATACCATTCAGTCCAAAAATAAACCTTATACTTATCACCCATGAAGTAATAGTCAAAAAGTGCTTTCAATAAACCTGATGCATTTCATTCACTGCTTTACCACTTATCGTTTAGGGATACTTGTTTAATCAAAAAGGCGTCTGGCACACTCTAGCTGCTCACGCCTCAGGTTTATCCCATCTCTGGGAATATCTCTGGAAGTCTTCAGTTATCAGGTATATTGAATGGTAAACACATTATTTGACTTGGGACTCTGAGAGTTATTTCAGACCCATCAATAAGCTTATGTTAGGGCAAAGATTTTCGGGCAGGTGCAAAAAGCCTCCGTGGATATTGTGGAGGTATACTGTTATACTTTGGTCGAAAATCAGGAATAGCTCTATCTTTGAGAGCTTTAAAACCAGGCTGGTACTTATCTGGCGATTTGCCTTGCAGGTAAGATTTCATCAAGCAACAGTCAGGAAGTATTCCGCCGGTTTAATTATCCTGGCATAAGCGCAACAGGCAGTTGCAGGCAGGTTCGGAACTCCTCTTTCCGGTTCATAGGGTTCATAGTAATCCTCAATTATGAAATCTGTCTTTTCAAGGGTGTATTATCTCTGATCTGGTTTTAAATCTGATTTTTACTACTATTTTTGCATTTTCTGGCCCTTTATGGTATCCAGCACGTTTCCAGGATATAGAGGATAGGTTTGTACTACCAGAAAAGTACTATGAGCCTGAAGACGGAAAAAGAATTGTATGCCGGAATTGTTCGGGTGTTAAGGGTGATTTCCCGTCGATTAATTAAAAAAATCACCAACGAAAAAACGTTCACAATACATTGTTCATAATACCTCGTTTATAATACATCGTTCATGATAAATCGTTATAATAGTTTGGGAGAATTCACATGCAAAATACTGATACTACAAAATACATTATTCATTCTAAAATCAATGCTGATGGGGTAATTGAGCGTCCTGATATCGTAGGCGCAATTTTTGGTCAGACTGAAGGGCTGCTTGGAGCCGATCTTGATCTGCGTGATCTGCAGAAGACCGGAAGGATCGGCAGGATCGAGGTAATGGTTACCGCCAAAGGTGGAAAAACCAAAGGAAATATCTTTGTTCCTTCGAGCCTTGATAAAGTAGAGACATCGATTCTTGCAGCATCTCTGGAAACCATTGACAGGGTAGGTCCTTGCAGTGCCAAAATTGAGGTTTTCCAGGTCGAAGATGTAAGGGCTGTAAAGCGCAAAAAAATTATTGAAAGGGCAAAACTCATCTTCACGAAAATGTTCGATGAGACTGTACCCGAATCTCAGGAACTTGCCGACGAAGTCCGGCAGTCCGTAAGGGTTGACGAACTGACTTATTATGGCAAGTCAAGGATACCCTGCGGGCCGAACGTGCTCAACTCGGACGCTATCATTATTGTTGAAGGAAGGGCTGACATCCTGACCCTGCTCCGCTATGGTATAAAGAACACCATCTGCGTGGGCGGAACTAACATTCCACCTGAGGTCGCTGAACTTACTAAAAAGAAAACAGTAACTGCTTTTACGGACGGAGATCGGGGTGGAGAACTCATTATACGTGAACTCCTGCAGGTGGCAGATATCGATTATGTTGCCCGTGCTCCAGATGGCAAGGGTGTAGAAGACCTTGTCCAGAAAGAAATAATCAGGTCTTTGCGCCGAAAAGTTCCAGTGGAACAGATTATTGAGAAATACGGAATCCAGGAAAAAGAAACTGAAGATAGTGCCTGCAGGCTGGAACACATTTCCAAGAGAAAGATAAGAGCACCTGAAGTTGCTCCCAGAATTGCGGAGAAGAAGTTACACAAACGTGTGAAAGTTCACAGGGTATCTTCAAAGACAGACGTTTACGAAGAGGAATCCCCTGAAGAAATGGAAGAGGCGGCTTCTGAGAAAACTTCGGAAAAAGTTCCCGAAAGGCCCTCTGAAAAAACTCATGCAACGGTAGAAAGAGTTGAGGCAAGAAAGGCTGTCTCAAAGCCAGTTATAGCAAGAGCAGTTCCAGTCACTAGGGTTCCCAGAGGAAAGGCCTCAGCTGAGAAGGTTTCAGCTGAGAAGGTTTCAGCTGAGAAGGTTTCAGCTGTGAAAGTTCCTGGCGGAGAGGCCGTAAGGGTTTCCCCCGCTCCTGCCAGACAGGCTCCGGCTCCACTCTCTCCTGAAGCGGTGAGGTTCAGACCGCATGTAGACGCCCTTAAAGGAACATTGACGGCAAGGATTCTGGATTCTGAAGACCGGGTAATAGAGGAAATGGCAGTCAGAGACCTTGCAAGCAGGTTAAAAACCTACAAAGACAATGTGAAAAGTGTGATTTTTGATGGTGTAATTACTCAGAGGCTCGTTGATATTGCTTCGAGTAATGCAATCAAGAATCTTGTAGGGGTAAAAATCGGAAATCTTGCTAAAGTTCCTGCAGATATGGAAGTTATGACCTCCAGCATGCTCTGAGCAGGTCTTTTTACTTCCTTTCTTCATCTTTTTTATTTCTTTTCTTGTTGTTTTAAAAAAAATCGTTTATTTACGTCTGTTTTTCGTCCTAGAGTCAATTTTTCCCTGAAAATAGGGTACCGTACCCAAAAATAATTCCAATAAATATATGCCATTGAGTATATTCTCCTGGTCAGGAACTAATTATTTCATTGTTATTATTTTATGTGTATCATTTATATATATCTCCGGGGAAATCACTACGATTTGGCATGGATTCACACTATAATACTAAAATTCACACTCTATCCTACAATTCATCATCATTTATCATTTACATTATATGAAAAAGTTTATTAACAAAAACTAGGAAACAAATTTCCTCGGGTAATTCTTTTATTCGGTTCAAGATAATATTTAATTGATCTTGTAAAATTGTAGGTATTTAATTGAAAAATTGTAGGTCTGTTCGCTATGCACAAGGAAGAACTGATACAACTGCACACATATATGGCTCAAATGAAGAGATACTTTGAGAGGCACGGTGTAACGCACGAGTTCGATGACTACAAGGCTTTATCGATAAGCCCCGTCCACATCCACAGGAGCAAGGCGGATCACAAGCGCGCAATTTTTATTTTGGGAGGCGAGCTTGCCACTCTCATGTCACGGGATGACCCTATCTTCGAGGAAGCGTCTACCCATATGAGAGATTCTTTGAATTCCGTCATTAAGCTCATCGGTAATAACTGATAGGGCCCTTGATTGTAGTAAAGAGTTCGTTGTTCGAGAATACGGGTTCGAGATATTTTTGTTTTGAGATCAAGAGGCGGTATGGGTGCAGATGCATTTTCATAACCATACCGTCTTCTCCATCTGAATAATACTTTTTTTCAGTCCAGCAGGATACGAATCCTATCGATCTGTATAATTTTTGTGCGTCAGTGTTACTGTTTCTTACTTCCAGTCTCGCGTATCTAAGTCCGTTTGCAACAAAAACGTCACATATGGCATGAATAAGTTCCGTGCCTATTCCCCTTCCCCGATATTCTTTTTTTACGCCAACGGAAAAAATATGCCCTTCGTTTTCCGCGGAACGGTAGCCCACTACATACCCTACTACTTTTCCATCCTGTTCCGCAACAAGGAAGCCGTCTCCAACCATCTCGTAAAAGTTCATATACACCAGGGAATTATGCTCCGAAAAAGCCTCTTCTTCAATTTCGACTATTTCCTGGAAGTCCTCAGGTGTGAAACGTCTTATCATAATATCATTATATATTCCTGCCATTTTATTACTTCTTCGAGGGAAGACCCACTCTCTCAAGGAAGCCTGTATGGCTTTCTGTTCTATATATTTTCTATTCAGGAATATCTTTTTTGACGCAGGCTCCGCACTTCTGTAATGTTTTACCGGGCTGAAAATCAGGCTAGATAATCAGCTTTAAAGTTTTCAGCCCCAAGGTCTTCAGATTTAAAGTTTTCAGGTTTAAAGTTTTCAGGTTTAAAGTTTTTTTACATGCCGGACGTCTACAGCAACACCCCTGCCTGATTCTTCCATTTCTCTCCCGCTCATCATAGCCCTTCCTACACAGAGAGCTTTTTTCCCGAGAACTATTACCTCGTCATTTGGTCGTATTTCGGGGTCTGCCTCAAGCACACCAGGGGCAAGAATGGAACCACGTGGGACAAAGTCGTCAATCTTTACCACATATTTCTCACTTTTTAGTACCAGTTCCGCTCCTTCAGGAGAAAGGGCAAGCATCCCGTACTGCGGGATTAAAGTTGCAAGCTGTTTTTTCCCTGCAAAGAGCTGGTACTTCGGGAAACGGCCTTTAACCATGGGGTTTCCGACTTCTTCCGAAAAGAGATGCTCTGCGCCCTCTCCGAATTGATAGCCTGCAACCGCCTTTACGAAATTCTTCTTCTCTTCTTCAGCATTCTGTTTTTTCTGGCTGAAATTCTCGGATATGCAGATAGATTCAACAGTATTTTTCAGGTTCGAAAGAGACTCATAGGACGTGAGACTTTCCCCGGCAGTATAGACTATGTCAATCCCCAGTTTTTCAGCTACCCTTTCACAGATCTCCCTGTACGCCCCTTCCACATGGGCAACTATTGTTTTATACTCGTGTTTTGAGAGATAGGCTTCCAGGCATCCGGAAACCCAGGCTTTTTCATCTTCGTCCCAGTGCCCCGTAACCGCAGTATCGTAATGGGCTGCCGGATAGGTTAATTCGAGTTCCCTGGGCACAATTCCCAGGGGTGAGGTTATGATTACCTCATGGACAAACTTCCGGTATTTGCCAAGGGTAAGGATAAACTTCTGGTGGGATTGGGAAATTGAATAGGGTTTTTTAGCTGCACACGGGAGGAGCAGGAGAATATCAAGGTCCGGAGGTGCATACCTTTCCTGCACACGCTGTGCAAACCTGACCACTTCGATCCTTGAAAGGGCTTCGGAAGTATCTGCAAGGAGCTGGTTTTGCCGGAAAGCGGGAACTCTTTCTTCAAGGTAGGAGTATTCGAAATCCCCAAAGCGCAGCAGGGCTGTAAGCCAGGGCCTGACCCTGCACTGTCCTTCCACATACTCCCGCAGTGTCCCCGCCCTAATTTTTTCGCGGACAAGAGCAAGTTCGGCGTCAAGGGCGTCTCTGTTATGGGCTGAAAGAAGCTTTGCCCTTTCGGCTCTCGGGAGAGTTAGAAGCTCTGCGGGCGTTGTGGCGGCACATACCCTGCACCTGCAGGGAAACTCTACCAGGGAATCAAGATAGAAACTACCTGCAGTTGTAAGGTAGATGTCAGAATAGGCTGCAATTTCTGCCTTTGTATCATCCATAACATCTATCCCGATGTAGGCGAGCATTGCTGCATTTTCAGGACGGGCCAGGTTGGGGGCATAGAGAGCAGTATCTGGGGGGATCTGGTTTCTCAGGCCTATTAAGGTTTCAAGAAACCGTCGAGCGTTATTTTCCAGAGTCCCTGCCCCTTCCATTATATAAAGGTCGCTCTTCTGAATCTCTCCTTCTGCTCTAAGAAAAGAACCTGTAGGACCTTCATCTTCAGTATTTCCATCACTTGTGGCAGTAAATGTTTCTACTTTTTCGAGTGATTCGGCTGGGATGGCAGGCGTATAAGTCTGATGGGGAAGGATTATGAGAGTCCCCTTTCCTGTTTTCTCACGAATTTCCTTTATGCGTGCTGCAAGTTCTTTCCGGTCAACAGTCCAGAGGCTGCCTGCATCAACAATAGATCCAGGGTTTTCAAGGTTTCCTAGTGCTGCCGTATGCAGGGCACAGGGAGTGCGGAGTTCGGGAGAGAGCAGGAGTTTTCCTATACGTGCTGCTCCATCTCTATTTTCTATTTCAAAGTACTGTGTCATATTTGTCCTCTTATGTCTATCAGGATGTAAAGGTTTGCCCTGCACATTTTTCTGAAAAAGTTCTTATCTCTCTTTCTTTTTCCTTACTTTACCTTCACTTTAATCTGAAAAGCTGTCAATTTTCTTCTGGTTTTTAAATAGATCTCAGGAGGAAGGAGGATGGTATATTCTTATATATTATTAATATTGATTATCTGCTGCAACTTATCTCTCATTTCTGTCCCAACTGTGGCAGAACTTTCTATTTTTCACATCCGAATTCCAGATTTGAGGTCTATAATGGATATAACTGCAGAGCTTCGAAAAATCGTTGGCGAGCGGCTCTCGGTCTCGCCTTCTGAACTTTATTGTTATTCTTCTGACGCATCCCAGGTCAAAGGGATGCCTGATTACGTGGTACGCCCTACAAGCACGGACGAAGTCAGCCGCATTGTCAGGCTTGCTTATGAAAATGAAATCCCTGTGACTGCAAGGGGAGCAGGCACCGGACTTGCCGGAGGCGCAGTCCCTGTTGGAGGGGGCATTGTGCTGGACATGTCGGGAATGAACCGCATTCTTGAAATCGATATTGACAACATCCAGATAGTCGTGGAACCGGGAGTAATCCAGGATGTCCTTAATGACGCCTTAAAGCCATACGGCTTTTTCTTTCCCCCTAACCCGGGCAGTTCTGCCATGTGCACTATCGGGGGCATGATCGCTTATAATGCAAGCGGAATGCGCTGTGTCAAATACGGCACCACCAGGCACTATGTTCGCGATCTGGAAGTGGTGCTTGCGGATGGGACTGTCATTCACACAGGCTCAAAAATGTTGAAATCCGCTGCAGGTTATGACCTGACCCAGCTTATTATAGGCTCTGAAGGCACGCTCGGAATTGTCACTAAAGCCAGCCTGAAGATCGCGCCTCTCCCCAAGACCCGGAAACTTGTAATCGCATCCTTTAAAAGTGCTGAGATTGCAGGGCAGGCAGTTGTAAAGACTTTTTCAAACGGGGTCATCCCCTCAGCCTGCGAGATCCTTGACAGGGTTTCCCTGCAGGTGCTTAAACGCTACGATCCGAAACTTGTGCTCCCCTCGGAAGGAGATGTAATCCTTTTCGAGGTCGACGGTACCGAAAACTCGGCGCGTGAGGCTGCAGAGCAGATAATAGAGGTCTGTTCCCCCCTTGCCCTCTCCATAAAGCTTGCGGAAAGTGAAAAGGAAATGGCAGATATCTGGGCAGCCAGAAAGCTTGTAGGAGCTGCTGTTTCCCGCCTTGATCCCACGAAAACCAGGATTTATGTGGGGGAAGACGTGGGAGTTCCTATAAAGAAGATTCCGGAACTACTCAGGAGAGCACAGGAAATTTCTGAGAAATTTAACCTGCCTGCCATGAAGTACGGGCATATTGGAGACGGAAACCTGCACCTTGCCCTTTTCATTGACGTCCTGAATAAGGACGAGTGGGATCGCTTGAACCGGGCTGCTGATCTGATCCACAGGACTGCAATAGAACTTGGAGGTACGGTCAGTTCCGAACACGGTGTGGGGGCTGCCCGCGGCCAGTATATGGAAGCCCAGTGGGGTCCGGCCCTTGAGGTAATGCGTGCAATCAAGAAAGCCCTTGACCCGAAAGGAATCCTGAACCCGGGCAAACTGGGGTTGTGAGAGCCGTGAAAAACGAAGGAAAAAAGGAAACTAAGAGAGCAGAAGAAATGAAAGAAAGTGGAATAAGTGAGGCCAGAGAGAAAAGTGAGACTAACGGCAAAGAGCAGCCCTTTGAAATTGACCGCCGTTCGGTTTATAAATGCGTGCAGTGTGGAACCTGCCGTTCAGTCTGCCCGGTCTTTGATGTAGTTGGCTGGGAGTCCGCCAATACACGCGGAAGAATGCTTATCATTAAGAGTCTCCTCGAAGGAAGGCCGCCGTCAGAAGATGTCCTCTCAAGCCTTGCTTCCTGCACAACCTGCGGGATCTGCGCTGCCAAATGCCCTGCCGGAGCAAACCCTCCTGAAGTAGTGGAAGCTGCCCGTGCCCAGCTGGTAAAATGCGGTGTGACAACTGAGGCCCAGGAAAAACTGAAGGCTGCGATTACGACCAGTGGTAACTCTTTTG
The DNA here is from genome assembly GCF_000979975.1 of Methanosarcina sp. 1.H.A.2.2. Lineage (NCBI taxonomy): Archaea > Methanobacteriati > Methanobacteriota > Methanomicrobia > Methanosarcinales > Methanosarcinaceae > Methanosarcina > Methanosarcina sp. 1.H.A.2.2. The sequence continues at coordinate 6,957 of NZ_JJQL01000061.1, read as the reverse complement.
GGGAAACACGAAGTCGCCAGCACTGGCTTTCCGATACAGAACGTTCAAACCTCCCGGAGAAGTCTGACTATGTCTACTTTGTAGGTTGTTTCGACTCCTACCGCTATCCGGAATTTGCAAAAAAGACTTTTGAGGTTTTGCAGCGCTTTGGAGTCACCCTCCTGCCGGACGAGCAGTGCTGTGCTTCTCCCCTCCTCCGTACTGGTTTCCGGGAAGCTGCGGGAAAGATTATGGAGCATAACCTTGAGCAGATTCGGAAAGTGGGAGCTCACACCGTCATCACAGGCTGCGCCGGTTGTTACACCACTCTCAAAAACAACTACCCCGAAGAGCTCAGGGTCATCAGCCTCCCCGAGTTCCTTGCCGAGCACCTGGAAGAACTGAACCTGAAGCATCTTGACCTCACAGTTACCTACCACGACCCCTGCCATCTGGGCAGGCACAACAAGGTATATGACGCCCCCCGGAAAGTTATTCAGGCTATCTGCACTCTCAAGGAGATGAAAAACATCAAAGAAAACTCCCGCTGCTGCGGCGGTGGGGGCGGAGTCAGGATAGGATATCCCGACATCTCCCTTGCACTTGCAAAAAAGCGTATTGAAGACGTGCCCGAAGGCGTGGACTACCTCGTTACCTCCTGCCCCCTCTGTGTGAGGAATCTCAGGGATGCAGGTGGAGATGTCGAGATCATCGATATTGTAGAACTCGTGGCAATGGCACTGGAGTGAATTAGCTACTGATTTATGGTTGATTTTTTTCCGGGCCGGGTTTCATTCCGGCTCAGTAATTCCTTTTTTTGCTCCTGAGAAGAGGTTTGTTCCTGATGTAAAATCAGTAATTGTTTTTTTGCGACTTCTATTTTTTAATTGTAAATATCACAGAATTTTTATCTTCCTGATTTTATCTTTCTGGATGGACACAATGATAATCCGTCCGCTGTCGGTCAACGCTATATTTTTATTTCTTGAAGGCGACTGTTGTTTATTGAGCAATACAGACAAACGTAAGCTTTAGGAATTTATGGGAGGATAGGATCTATGAGTTGTAAACCAATTAAGTTTCAGAACGTTCCCCCTGATGTGTTTAAATGTATGAAGAAAAAGCTTCAGGACTATGATATCCATGTCCCACCGGGAAACAGAGGGGAACTTTCGGGCAAGGGGGTCACTGCAGATTTCGAATGGGACGGAAAGTCTTCCCTTACCATCACAATCACGGAAAAACCGTTTATTGTCAGCTGTGACACTGCAGCCCGGAAAATAAAGGCTTTCGTGAAAGAGTGCCACGGTTCCTGAAAGCATCCGGATAAAGTTTCTTCGGGCAGGAGGAAAGAAAGAGATGGGTGAAAGGAAACTGGACACGGAGGGGTGCCAGGGGATCAGGTTTAGAAATGTAACTCCGGACGTGTTTTCCTGTCTGAAGAAAAAACTGCAAGCATATGGGATAAAGGTACAGCCGGGAAACTCCGGAGTGCTTGAAGGCAACGGTATAGTTGCCCACTTTAGCTGGGACGGGGGGAACAACCTGCTAATTGAGGTCAAGGAAAGATCCCTGGATACCTACTGCGGGCAGGTAAGCGGAAAACTGAGGTCTTTCCTGCGTGAGTGCCAGGGGTACTGAGGAAATTAGCAAAATCTGCTCATTCCCGTCATTCCCAAATTCAGGATAAAAAAGCATTAAGCCTTTTTAATAAAATTTATTCTTTCTTCTTATCAAACAATTATGGGCATTTCCCACAAGGTCGAGCCTTCCTGCTTTTTCCAGGGCTTCATATACGAGTTCATAGTTTGCAGGACTCATGTAGTGCATCAGGGCTCTCTGCATGGCTTTTTCTTTTTTGCCCCTCGCAACGTATATTTTTTTGCCGGTGAACGGGTCAAGCTCTGTGTAATACATGCAGGTCGATACTGTCATCGGGGTTGGGGTAAAGTCCTGTACCTGTTCTGTGTAGCCCCCATGGTCCCTCACATACTCTGCCATTTCGATCATATCTTCAAGGGTACATCCCGGGTGTCCTGACATCAGGTAGTTTACTATATACTGTTCCTTGCCGCATTTTTTGTTAAGGACTGCAAACTTTCCGGAAAATCTCTCATATACTTCTTTTCCTGGCTTGGACATTGCATCGGTTACTCGCTTTGAGAAGTGTTCAGGCGCAACCCGCAGCTGCCCGCTTATGTGGTGGGCGCAAAGTTCTTCGAGGTACTCTTCATCCTCAAGAGCCAGGTCGTAGCGCACTCCGTAGCCTGTAAAGGCGTGTTTGACGCCGGGCAGGTTGCGCAGGTTGTGGAGGAGTTCGAGCAGTTTTTTATGGCTTGTGTCAAGGGCAGGGCAGATGCGGGGGTAGAGGCAGGCTTTATCCAGGCAGGCCCCTTTTTTCTCCCAGCTTTTGCAGCCCATGGCGTACATGTTGGCAGTGGGTCCGCCGACGCCGTTGATTATGCCCTTGAAGTCCGGTTTTTCCGTAAGCTTCTTTGCTTCCCTGAGGACGGACTCGATGCTGCGGCTTGCGATCATGCGCCCCTGATGCTGGGTGATGGCGCAAAAGGCACAGCCTCCGAAACAGCCTCTGTGCGTTGTCAGGGAGAATTTTACCATCTCAAGGGCAGGGATGGGCTCGGGGTAGAAGGGGTGAGCTTCGCCTGTAAACGGCAGCTCATATACATGGTCAAGTTCCGCTTCTGTCAGAGGGCGCATGGGCCTGTTCTGCACAATAACGGTTTTCGGGTGAGGTTGGACAACACCTTTTCCGGTGACCGGGTTCTGTTCCATGAAGTATTTGCGGAAAGCATTTGCAAAGTCTGCTTTGTCCTGAGAAACTTCGGAAAAAGAAGGAATTTCGATGTATTCTTTGAAAAATTTGGTTGAGCTCTCAGCTACACCTTCAGCTACACCTTCAGCTACATCCCGAGCTATTCCCTCGGCTGTACTTACTGATTCTCTCTCCCCTTTTTGTTCCCGTTTGTCCTGTTCCTGTCCATCCTGTTCTTTAGCGGTCTTTTTGCCCTTTTTGAGCTCTTTCCAGGCTTTGACTTCCATCTTCCAGACCGTGCCGGGGATGTCTCTGATCTCCCTGATGTCTTCCCCGGCTTGAAGGCGCTTTGCAATTTCTACAATCTGGAGTTCTCCCATGCCGTAGACAACGAGGTCTGCAGGGGCGTCGGCCAGAATTGACTGCCTTACTTTGTCCGAAAGATAATCGTAATGAGCAAAGCGCCGCAGGGAAGCTTCAATTCCTCCGAGCACTATTGGCACCTCGGGAAAGGCTTCTTTTATCCGGTTTGAATAAATAATCACGGCGCGGTTCGGGCGAAGCCCTGTTTCTCCTCCAGGGGAATATGCGTCCTTATCTCGCGGCTTAAGGCCCGGAGTCAGGTTGCTGACCATTGAGTCAGTGTTTCCTGCGCTTACGGAAAAAAAGAGTCTGGGCTTTCCAAGTTTCTTGAAATCCTCGGGATTATCCCATTTTGGCTGGGCAATTATTCCTACCCTGAAGCCGGCATCTTCAAGGACCCTTCCTATTATTGCAGTCCCGAAACTGGAATGGTCCACATAGGCGTCTCCTGTAATCAGAATGATGTCAAGTTCCTTCCAGCCGCGAGCTTTTACTTCTTCAGGGCTCATCGGGAGAAACTTTGATACAGGGAGAGCTGGATAAAAGCTTTTTTTCTGCTTTTTTTCCTTCTTTTCGGTTTTAGTTTCAGGCCTCGATTCGGATTTTTTCCCTTTTCCCGCTGAGGTTTCAGGAACTGTCCTTTCGGATTTTATTGAGGTCCGAGTCCCGGATTTTATTTCTTTTCCGGTTTCTACTTTTTTTGGAACAAAAAAACTGGTTTTTCTGGCGGACCTTTCTCTATCCGGTTTTTTCTCCTTTTCTTTATCTGTTTTTTCCAGGTTGAATTTTTTATTTCCTCTCGGGACTGCTGTATCTTTTTCCATAATTTGCTTCCGGACTTCCAGTCTTTTAATTTTTTTTCTTCCAGTCTTTTAATCTCTTTTTCTTATTCGCTGCCTTCAGACTCCCATCATCATCTTTAGCATTGTATAAGAAGCCAGGATCTGTTTGTTTCCGTCCCTGTCATTCGGGGCTCCATGCCCTGAGTACAGGTTTTTTACATCGAGTTTTGTGAGTTTTTCTACGGAACCAAGCATTTTGTCAGGCTCTGAACCTTCAAAGTCCATTCTTCCAAAACCTCCGCCTGGAAAGACGGTGTCTCCTGAAAAGAGGTTTTTTGAGACGGGTTCATAGAGGCAGATGCTCCCTTTTGAATGGCCCGGAGTGTGGATGACTTCGAGGTATTCCCCGTTTCCTATGGGAATTTTGTCCCCTTCCTCATAGATGACTGTTGGTCTTACAGCCGGAGCGCGGTCTCCGAAGAGCACTGAAACACTTAGATACTCGTCGTTTACGCCTTCAAGGTCTGCCCTGTGGATTCCAACTTTTGCTCCACTCTTCTCAGCAATTATTGCAGCTGCGGCAGTGTGGTCATAGTGGCAGTGGGTCAGGACGATTAATTCAAGGTCAGTAAGCTTGATAGATTTTTCCAGCTCCCTGATGATCAGGTCACTGCTCATTCCCGCATCGATCAGGACTTTCCCGTTTACAAGGTAGACACTGGAATCATAGGCGGTGGGGCAAATATATCGGACTTCCATATTTCTTCCTCTTCTGTTCCTCTTTCTGTTTTCTCTTTTTCCCTTCTTCTTTCCCTTCTTCTTTACTTTTTCTCAGAAACTATTTTAAAACCTCAGATGCCGAAAACCCTGCGTGCATTTTCAGTGGCGGCTTTCGCAATTTCTGCAGGCTCCATTTCCTTAAGCTGCGCTATAACAGGGATCGAATCCACTATATATGCAGGCTCGTTTCTGCCTTTTCGTGGGGAAAGGAAAGGACTGTCGGTTTCCAGGAGCAGGTTTTCAAGGGGTACCTCAGCTGCAAGGGCCTGGTGATGTTTGGAAAAACAGACAAGAGTAGCCAGGGAAATATAGTAGCCTGCGTCTACGATTTCACGCATTGTTTCAAGGGAACCGCTATAGCAGTGATAGACTACGGTATCCATCCCTTTTACGAGTTTAAGGACCTCCACTTCAGCCATTCGGGCATGTACTACAAGGGGTTTGTCCAGATTTTTTGCAATCTCGATTACTTTTTTGAACGAAGTTGTCTGTCGTTCACGTTCTTCATTTGTTTTGCAGTCCTGAAAGTCCAGGCCGGCTTCTCCGATACCCACTGCGTTTCCTGCATTAGCCTCTATCTGGGCAATGATAGCGTCTATATCTTTATCACTGCCTTCTCTGCCGATGTCAGGGCTCAGTCCCAGTGCAGCATGGATATCCTCATTCTTTTCCGCAAGCTCAAGACTTATGCGGTTGCCTTTCAGGGAAATTCCGGAGTTGATCATCCCGATAACTCCTGCTTTCCGGGCACGGATGATAGTATCTTCCCGGTCTGGGTTGAATTTGGGAAAATCAAGGTGACAATGAGAATCAATGATCGGATAAGGCATGGGTTTGTATTCCATTTCATTTTATTTTACTTTATACATGCATGAGGAATACAAACCCGAAAAACTAACAGGTATCAGACCTTATCCGGGTTCAGGCTTCGAGCTGTTATTTCCGGTATCATTCTCCAGCATTCTCCAGCTCTTTGGCCCTTTTCTCTTTGCCTTTTAACTTTTTTCTTATTTTTTATACAGCAGGTTCATAGCATTTACAAGGGCTTCCACGGAAGCCATAACTATATCCGGGTTTGCAGACCGTGCTGTTACAATTCTGCCCTTTTCGTTTTCGAGACCTATGTACACATCGGCAAGTGCATCTGCCCCACCGGTGATAGCATCGATCCTGAAATCCTGAAGTTTGAAATGGTTGCTTTCGCCGAGGATATCCCTTACGGCATTGAGGGCGGCGTCTACAGGGCCAACTCCGGTTTTTGCTGAAATGATTTCTTTTCCTTCGATATCAGCCTTGACCACAGCCGTAGGTGTGAGGATGTTTCCTGTCATGACGGATACTTCTTTGAGCTTGATAAATTCTTCATCAGAGCTTGCTTTTCCGAGCACTGCAGAGGCAACTGCATAGAGATCGGCATCTGTTATCTGTTTACCTTTGTTTGCGATTTCTTTGATCCTGAGCACAATCTCGTCAAGCTGCTTTTCATTGGTTTTTATGCCAGCAGACTCAAGGGACTGTTTGACTGCATGTTTGCCTGTGTGCTTTCCAAGGACGATGCGCCGTCTGTGCCCGACCATTTCCGGGGTCATTATACCTGGTTCGAAGGTGTCGGATTTTTCAAGTACTCCCTGGCTGTGGATTCCTGATTCATGGGAGAAGGCGTTTTGCCCTACCACAGGAGTGTTTGGCGGGAGTCTGATTCCGGTGTAGTTTTCAATCATTTTCGAGGTTTCGAGAAGGTATTCTGTCCGGATATTGGTTTTTGCACCGTAGATTGACGTCAGGCTCATCACTGTCTGGGAAAGGTCAGCATTTCCTGCCCTCTCTCCAATACCGTTTATAGTGACCTGTACCTGAGATGCCCCGGCTTCAACGGCCATAAGGCTGTTTGCTACTGCAAGCCCGAAATCATTGTGGCAGTGGACGTCTATTGGAATCGTTATTTCGGCTGCAATGTCTTTTATTTGTCTGTACATTGCAGATGGAACCATGATTCCTACCGTGTCTGGCACGTTAATGATATCGCATCCTGCCTCCTGGACCGCCTTGAAAACCTCTATGAGATATGCGGGGTCAGTTCTGGTGGCATCCATTGCAGAAAACATGCACTTCAGCCCCTGGTCTTTGATGTACTGGACAGCTTCTACAGCCAGTTGAATTACTTCTTCCTGGCTCTTTTTGATGGTATAGATCCGCTGTACCTCCGAGGTCGGGACGAAGGTGTGCACAAGGCCAACATCACTTTCAAAACAGGCATCGATATCTTTTTTTAGTACACGA
>NZ_JJQL01000063.1:0-61914 GCF_000979975.1 Methanosarcina sp. 1.H.A.2.2 | reverse complement strand
GTATCCTCTTCAAATTTGATGGGTTTTCAATCACAGGAAAAATATAATAGTTGCTCCATTTCCCCTTACCATATCTTGGAGTAACAAAATGGAACTCGAAGCTTTAAAACAATTGCTGGTATCCTTGGACATCAATCCTGATGAAATTGAGGATAATAGATATGCCACAGCTTTTCGCATTATATTTTCTGTCATTGAAAAACAGAACGAAGAGATAGAATTCCTCAAAGCAGAGAACCAAAAGCTTCGAGACGAAATCAACTTACTCAAAGGTGAACAAACCAAACCTAAGATTCGTGGCTCTAAAAAAAATGAAGATATTTCTTCTGAAAAAGAGAGACGAAAAAGACGGTTTCCATAGGTCAAAGAATCTAAATCAAAACTGGATAAAATAGAGATTCATCAAATTGAGACGTGTAAAGTTGATAGATCCATTTTACCCAGTGATGCATATCCTAAAGGTTATAGGAACGTAATAATTCAGGATATATCCATAAAACCTATGAACACCAACTTCAGGATAGAAATTTTTTATTCCCCTTCTGAGCATAAAACATATTCAGGTGAACTTCCTGGTGGTATTAAAGGTGAATTTGGTCCTGGAATCAGATCTCTTATAATCACTCTTAACCATGTTGCTAATGTTTCAGAACCCAAAATACATGAATTTCTGAAAAATATTGGTGTTCATATATCCAGAGCCACTATTTCTCGAATTTTGACAAAAGATACTGATGTTTTCAATCAGGAAAAAGCTGAGATTTTTCGGGAGGGCCTTAAGGCTACGCCTTATCAGCAGATTGATGATACAAGTGCAAGAGTCAATGGTGTCAATCACTATACTCAAATTCTTTGTAATCCTTATTATGCTGCTTATTTTACAGTTCCCAACAAGAATAGAGAAACCATTTTAGATGTACTTTTATGTGGAAATGAAAAAAAGTACTGCTTTAATGATGAAGCATTTGATCTGATGAAAACGTTTAATGTTTCCCAAATCTGGATGGAAAAGCTCTCTTCTTTTAAAAACAAAATATTTAGTGACGAAGAAATGAGTCGGAAACTGGATTGTGTTTTCTCACTCAATGGATATAAAACTACTAAGAAGAAAGTTCTTGAAGCCTGTGCAATTGCGGCATATCATCAAAGTACAGACATACCTGTGGTTACCACACTTCTGAGTGATGATGCACGTCAATTCAAGCAAATTGCATCCCATCATGCTCTTTGTTGGATTCATGATGGGAGAAACTACAAGAAATTGAGGCCAATAGTACCTTATCATAAAGAAAAGCTGGAAGCTTTTCTGGACAGGTACTGGGACTTTTATGGGGAACTTTGTGAGTTTAGAGAAAATCCAGATTTAGAAATCGCGAAGCAATTATCCACAAAGTTTGATCAATTGTTTTCGACCATAACGGGATATGAACAGTTGGATGAAAGAATCAATAAGACGAAAGAGAACAAGGAACACTTATTGAAGGTACTGGTTTTGCCAGAAGTTCCGCTGCATAACAATGCAGCGGAACTAGCGGCGAGAGCAAAGGTAAGAAAAAGAGATGTGAGCCTTCAAACCATAACAGATGAAGGAACAAAGGCAAACGACACATTTATGACAATTGTTCAGACAGCAAAGAAACTTGGTGTGAGTGCATATCAGTACATATTTGATAGAGTGGGAAACACATTTAAGATGCCATCTCTGGCTCAACTCATCAGAGAAAAAAGCTCATTGAGTTGAAAGTCAGACCTTTCCACTCAATTTGAAGAGGATACGACAAATGGAAGAAATAATTAAATGGTCTATAAAATGTGACAGGCTCCTTCAAAAAACCCCATAATATTAGAGCCACAAAAAGTGGAAGGTAAGAGAAGGAGTAAAAATTCAGTTGAGTGCCAAACCGCATGCTTCAGACTGATTCAGACCTTTACTTCTTTTCCTGTTAATACTGCTTCTTCACTTACCCTTACTTCCTTAGTCGTACCCCCGTAGCTTACGACATAAGCACTTGCCGGAGAAGTATCGAACTGGGTTTCCCCGGAAATGGGGCCTTCGGTTGAGTAGGGCACAGTAAATTCATACCTGCCTTCGGAATCCGAAGTTGTCGACTGGGAATAGTCAAAAGTTCTTCCCTGGCCCGTTAGAATTGTCGTACTTATTTTGACCGTTTCATTCGGGGAAGCGGTCCCGGTTATTTGTGCACCCTTTACGTATTCGAAGATCTTGACATACCCTGTATCTACCTCAGGGATACTTCCTCCGAAAAGGGAATTATAAACCTGTTTGTACCCGGCCTCGTCACTCTGGCCCACCCAGGATTCGTGAACCAGACGATACTGTTTCATGCCGTTACCGTCAAAGAAGTGAAGCCTGGATTCCATTGAGTTGTAATAACGCATTGTCGGAAGGATTTGAGAGTTGGCACCTACCCGGTACTGGGCGTAGTACCCTTCGTCATCAAGGGTCCAGGTAGCCATAGCAGGAAATTTTGCATTAAATAAAGAAGCCATTTCTATGTCGGACACAATGTATCTGGCTCCTGCTTTGTCTGGATCCGGGTGAACGGCTTCAAGAACTGCTGTTGCTTCTTCTTCCGACGGAGCGGTGAAGAAAGTGGAAGCTCCCGGCATGTTTTCGTCTTCTATACTTCCTCTTCGGCCTCCTATTCCAGCCTGAAAGGGATTGGCATTTGGCATTCTGTGCCCGATCGTTTCAATCCAGTGCCCATAGTCCCACCAGGACATGACCCCATAAGCAGGATCCGGATACTGAAAGAGTTCGCCGTTCTCAGGAGCTTCGTAAATGTCGTTGTAGTCCATTCCCGGGTCAGGAGTATTATAGCGAAGCCAGAGAGTGGATTCAATCCATGGACCGTTGGGACCTCCCGTGCCTGTTATATACTTTATTGCAGCGAAGTACTCCGGGAGAACCAGCACCAGGAATATGGTAAAGACTGCAAAGACCTGTTCTATTTTTACAAATTTGAAGAAATTTGGCAAATCTTTAAGCGATTTTACATTAGCCTGGAAGCTTTCTTCGAGCCGGCCCCATTTTACAAGATCAAGGAACCGACCTCCTAAATAAGCACCCAGAACCGCAATATTCACAGAATAATAATATGCAAAACGGTTCTGGCCATAGATTGCCATGAATATGAGAAGCCCCCATACCAGAGTCAGCAATTCTTCGGGTTTCGGTTTCCGGATGAGGCTTATTGTCAGGAGAATCATTCCCGCGATCGAAGCGAAGAAAGCAGGAGCTGTAAAATATTCATAGACCCTTAAGAATGAAAATTTATCAGAGGGGTAAAATATCGAGGACACTTCTCCAATTGTTGAAGGACCGCCGGTCTGGATCCCGAAAATTGAATGAGGAGCACTTATGACCAGTGAGTAAAGGGCTGGGGCCGCAATTTTGGCTGCGACCAGCCCCACAACACCAATTCCGAATATTGCCAGAGGAGAATAATAAGCCTTTAAGTTTCTTTTTTTGAACTCCCTTTCAATAAAACTCAAAGCTGCAAAACCTACCACTGCTCCGAAAGCTGTAATTACATGGAACCAGGAGTAATAGTACATCGAAAAGCCCATTTCAGGATGGACAAATGGGAGTATAAGTAGTGTACTTACTAAGAATGTGATTATACCCGTAAACCCGAGGTAGTCACTTGACTCGCCATGGAAATTATCAAGGATATACTGGATCACGGCATAAACCAGAGCGACCAATAAGAAAAGAGAAGCTCCAGGCCACGAAAGCTGATAAGCTGAATACATGGCCCCGGCTATAACAGAATATATAAGAGGCTCTTTCAGGACACTGAGATTTTTAGTAATTACATGCTCGAAACGCAGCCCTTTTTTCTTTGCAGAGATCAACGCCAGCATGAAAAACATGATAAAAAAGGTACTGAATAGAGACTCGGCTACATGGTGGTCTGTAAAGCCGATCATTGAACGGGACAAAAATTGTCCTGGAGCAAAGGCGATTAAAATTGCAGCCAGTATCCCTGTTTTACGTCCTCCAAGATATTTTCCGATATAGTATACGGGAATGACGGTAAGGGCTCCGAGCACTGCGGGGAAGTAAGCTCCTACCCAGTTAACAAGCTCAGGACTGGGATTGCCCATTCCCAGAAACAGAGATGTAAGAGCCATCATCTGGTCGAATAATGGACCAAAATGGATGTAACTCCCCTTAGGATAGTTGGTCATAGGGTTGAAAAACATCCTGTTGGGGTAATTTTCAAGCAGAACATTTAAGGTCCGCATATGATACCAGGGATCGTTGCCCCCAAACCTTACAAATCCATTGGATAAAAACACAGAATCATAAGGACGTGTTCGGATCCATAGAGCTACAAAACCAATTACTGCAACTGCCAGAGTATAAGGCAAGCTGGACTTTAGTTTAGACTTAAATGTTGATACAGGACGATCCTGAGAAACCATAGTAATCCCCTTCAGGAAGTACATGCAACTAATATAGAACTACAGAAAAAGAAATTAAATAGATTGTATTAATTCGATGTAACGGTTTATAATTTTATCCCACTTTTGATCCGGAGCTTCATAACGCTCGCTAGTTCCGAAAAGGCTCAGGACAGCTTCCCGAATAGATTCAACATTTCCTGGGGGAACAAAAAAAGTACCTTCATATCCAGCCATCGATTCTTTCAGGCCGCCTACCTCGGAAACTACAACCGGTTTTCCAAAAGACATGGCGATATGAGCAATCCCACTCTGTGAAGCCCTCAGGTAGGGCAGAACCACTACATCTGCAGCGCTGAAGTAAAGGCTTATTTTATCATCGGGAACATACTCGTCTACAAGCGTGACCTGACTGGAGTAAGGAGAGGCTTCGACCTGCTCAACCAATTCTTTGCGATCTTCCCAGATTTCCCCGACAATGAGCAACCTGCTTTTCTCGATGATTTCGGGAGGAAGCTGTTCGAAAGCCCTGATCAGATAAGGAATCCCTTTGTATTTCCGGATCAAGCCAAAAGAAAGGATAACAAACTCCTCTTTTATTGAGAGAGCTTCTTTTGCCTTTTTACTGTCAAGCACTTCCCCGTACTGGTCATAGAGCCCGTGGGGAATTACATGGATTTTTTCAGGGGCAATTGCATACCTTTCGGCAACAAGTTGTTTATCAGATTCGGAATGAGTAATATATGCATCAAGGTTTTTACGCAGCAGTTTTCCCGTTATTTTTGAATATAAACGGATCGGAAGTATGGACTCTTCAAACGGGTCCACAACTTCGTGGAACTCTATAATTATTTTCGGTTTATTGAGCAGACTTGCAAAAAGTTTGAGCAAGAGATGCATCTGGGCTACCGAAGATGTCCACCACTGTAAAATAATGACATCCGGATTTTGTTTTTTAATAAAATAGAAGGCATCAGCCCAGGTAATAGGGTTGTTATAGTCCATGCCGTCAAAAACGGGGATTTTTGATGAGAAACTTAAACTGGATATATTCTTTCCAACATGGGATTTCCCGGGGAACAGGAATGTAGGAAGTAATTGCCTGAAGCAGATGATAGAAACATCTCTTTTTACGGACATGGCATTTGCCAGACGGATCGTGTAATAACTGATGCCACTTAAAAAACGTTTGGAAGGTCCGACTATGCAAATATCTGATGCGACTGTCATTTAAGCTAACTATTGCATTATCTTTATATTAAACTTGTGCATAACTTTGTGCAAGTGATGTTTAGCATTTGAATATAGCCCAAATATGTTCCCACTACTTCTTGGATATTGGATGAGCAGTAACTCCGGTGCATTATCTTTATATTAAACTTATACATAAGTTTATATATGTGAGGTTCAGACCTTGAAAATTGCCCAAATATGTCCCCGCTACTTCCCGGATATTGGGGGAGTGGAAACTCATGTAAAAGAGATTAGCGAAAGACTTGTTCTGGCAGGTCACGAAGTCGAAGTTATCACGACTGATTCAGGGGGAAAACTGAACAAAAGGGACATGATAAATGGCGTGAAGGTTACAAGGTTCAGATCGTTTGCACCTGGAAACGCATATTATGTTTCTCCTCAGATCTATGTATATTTGAAAAAGCAAAATTATGATGTAATTCATGCTCACAGTTACCACGCACTTCCAGCATTTTTTGCAGCTATGGGTAAATGTGAAGGGAAATTCGTGTTTACACCCCATTATCACCGAAGTGGTCACACAGCTTTCAGGAATTTACTGCACAAGCCTTACAGGTTCTTTGGGAAATTGATTTTTTCACGTGCAGATACTGTGATATGCGTATCAGAGTTCGAAAAAAGGCTTGTTGAGGCTGATTTCAAAGTTGCAGGAAAAACTGTAAAAATTCCAAATGGGATAAATCTCAAAGAATTTGAACATTTAAACCGCAAGCAAAATACAAACGGAGAGAAAATCCTCCTGTATGTGGGACGTCTGGAAGAGTATAAAGGAGTTCAGTATATAGTTCAGAGCCTGCCTGAACTTCAGGAGTTCCGTTTGAGGGTCGTTGGGAAAGGTCCCTATGAAGAAGAACTTCGTAATATGGCAGAAAGGCTTGGAGTAACTGAGAGGATTGAATGGTTAAAAGATCTTTCCAGAAAAGAATTACTTGAATGCTATGCATCTGCGGATGTATTCTTGATGCTTTCTTCCCATGAAGCATATGGGATAACGGTTGCAGAGTCGCTGGCTGCAGGGACTCCCTGTGTGGTTGCACAGGGGAGTGCTCTTGAAGAGTTTGTGGATGGAATTAATTGTGTAGGGATTGAAAGTCCTGTTATGCCAGATAAGATAATTAAGAAGTTGAATGAATTTAAGGAAATTGCAGACATGAAGAGGTACAATAGCAAAAAATTACTGATGGATTGGGCCAAAGTCACAAATGAAATTCTTCGTAGTTATGAAGAAATGCGAGAACATTAATGATTTTAGAAATATGAAGATTTGAGAATAGTAGTGGTAAAATGAATGTTCTTTATGTAGCTCCAGATATTCCAGTACCGCATACAGGAGATTATATAGGGGGAAGTACCCATACCCTGGAAGTTTCAAAAGAAATAGCTAAGCTAGGGAATACCGTGTATATAGTCTCAAACCGTATGAGGGGTCAATCATCCTTTGAAAAGGTATCTGAAGGAGTATACACTTATAGAATTTATCGAGCTTTGTTCTTTCCTTTCAAAAATAAATTAAACCCTAATAAATCAAAAGAAAATAAGATTAGAAAATTTTTAGAAAATACATATCTGAATACCTTATATCGCTTCTCAGTAATGATAATGACGACAAAGATTTCTAAAAAACACAAAATTAACGTTATTTTAGAAAGGAATTCAGCAAAAGGTGCTGGAGTATTTAGTGGGATCATACTTGGAATACCTTCATTGGTCGAACTGATAGATCCGGAATACAGTAAATCTGCCCTTAAATTGAGTAAAAAGATATTTGCCTATACAAAAGAAATCGTACCCGCCCCCTTGCACAGTAAAACAGAGATTGTACATGCAGGAGTCGACACAGAATTATTTATGTCTGCAAAACCTGCAAACATAAGGTCCAGATACACTATTAAAGGTAAAGTTGTTGTATACGTTGGTTCGATGAGTTCATGGCACGGTGCGGAACACCTAATAGATGTTACTGTGAAATTAAAAGATATGAATATCACATTTTTACTGGTCGGTAAAGATCTGGAGATTCTTAAAGAGGAAGCAAAAAAGAAAGGTGTTTTAGAGAAGTTTATATTCACCGGTTTTGTTCCGAATAATGAAGTTCCGGCATATATTGCTGCCGCAGATGTAGCGGTTGCTCCATATGATCCAAGAAACTCCGAAAAAATGAATCAATACGGATTTTATTTCTCTCCAATAAAAATTTTTGAATACATGGCATGCGGTAAACCCATAGTAGCAAGTGATGTAAACATTATAAGGGAAGTAATAAGGGAATGTAAATGTGGACTGCTGGCAAAGCCCGGAGATGCCGAAGATATAGCGGAAAAAATAAAATTGCTTCTGGAAAATGAAGATATCAGATATGAGTACGGGAAAAGTGGAAGAAATGCAGTTCAAGAGAAATTTTCTTGGGAAAGTGTTGTAGACAAAATAAATCAAGGTATCCAAGAGGTACTAGAAACTCAGCAACAATAAACATCAAACCGTCTAATACATGCTAAATCTCACAAACCCTTATGCATTCGATATATCCTTAAATGTATAGTCCTTAATTTAACTCTTCTAGATTTAGTGACAATTTGAAACGATGAATGACACCTAAAAGTAAGTGCATTTATGAGGTAAACAATTTAAAGAATTCAAGGATTTAAATTTGGATCAATAAGTAGGCTTCCACTTAAACAGCAGTCTTTTCAACCTCACAACATTAACAATTAAGAAGGTGAGAGCAAATATTGCAAACAACTTTACTCTGACAAGTAACGGTGGAGTATCTTTCTTCAATTTTATTGAGTCAAGCTTATATTTGCTTGCAAATTTGAATAAATCTGGAAAATAATAATTTAACATAACTCTATGTCTATCATGCCTCAATTGCTTTTTTGCATACTTAATAAAAGTATCAGAGTAATCATGATAGATTATGGGCTTTGGGTGATATACTAATTTGCTTTTATCTTTATATCTGCTAATAATCCTATATGATAGCTCGATTCCTTCATGCCCCCACAATTCAGGATTAAAACCTCCAGCTTCAATAAGAGTTTCTTTTTTAAAAGAAGAGTTACCTTCTAAATCCATCAGCCAGGGGATTACTTTTTCTCCGAGGTCGTAATGTGATGCAAAATGATTATATATTGAAGAGGTTTTTGGCAATGATTTACCTCTTAATCCCAACATGTTGCACTCGTTGTGTGCATTAAAATGCGCCTCAACAAAATTACGAGCTGGAATAGCATCATCATCAAGAAATACGATTATATCTCCTTTTGAGAAGTTTATTCCTACATTTCTCCCAATATTGACTCCGTAATTACGTTTCAACTTGATATATTTTATTGTATATTTAGATACTAGATCCGATATATCCAATTGATCATTGTTATCCACAAGTAAAATTTCAAATTCTTTAAATGTTTGATTATTTAAGGAACTTAAACATTGTTCCAATTGATCTTTATTAGTGTTATATGTTACAATAACAACAGAAAGTACCGGCAAACCATCTTTTATATCAGGATCAATTATTTTCGAGATGATTTCAGTGTTATTCAGATCTCTTAAGTAGTCATTCATAATGCTCAACTTTGGAGTGATAATTTAATAATGTGTACAAATACATTTAGTGAGAACGAAATTGATTTCATTCATCATCAGTAAAGGAATTGTCCTGTCTGAAAGTTATCGTTTTTTGAGTAAGAATTGGTATCAAATTTTGATTTCATAATGTAAAATCGATTTTTAGTTCCAGTCCACAATCTATAGAAAGATTTATCACTTAACAAAGATGCATAAATATGCTTAAGCAAATAATTTATCCAGATATTATATAAAAAGTCTACCAAACAATAGAAATAATCTGACTTCATTTTTTAATAATAGTCTAGCTTTTTGGACGTATGAAAGATTTACAGATTGACTTAGTTTAGGATTATGAAAACAATTCCATGAACCTAAACCTAAGTATCTAAAGTTATAACAGATGAGATACCAACAACGATTTGCGAGAACATTTGAAAAAGCAGGTTCAGGGTAAATTTTCATGCTAAAATTAGCATTTTGTAACTTTTGGAGCCATGATTTAGCATTAGAAATAAAGTCGTCATTTACATCAAATCTATAACAACTGAGTGCTTCATGGATTTCAATTTCAACATTTGTTGGACTGATGCCCAGTTCTCTTACTTGTGAGAGTCTCACTCTATTGGATATTTCTTTTTGTTTATACTTATTGGAGGTTGAATTATGCACTCTATAGTGTAAAAGAATTTCAGGGATATTGGCAAATTTTAATTTTTTTATGGCTCGAACCCATAATCCATAGTCTTCAGCATAGGTTTCATCTTGCCTATAAGCCAAATTATTACTTAAAAAAATATCTTTTCTTAAAATTATACTTGGGTGGGCGATTACAGACTCAAACAACATTCGAGACTTTATAGTATCATGATCACATGGATTATTCCAAACGCTCCCTGAGGAGTCACCTATTGTTTTCACCCAAGTACCACAAATTCCTATTTCAAGATTCTTGTCCATAAATTCAACTTGTTTTTCGAATCTAGTTGATAAGCTTATATCGTCTGCATCCATTCTAGCAATATATTCTCCTCTTGCAAGGGAAATGCCTTTATTGAGTGAATTAACCAATCCTTGCCTTTCCTGATAATAAACCATTATTCTGGAGTCATTTTGCTGATATTTATCAAAGATATGATGTGTTTCATCTGTAGGGTCATCACAGATTATTATAAATTCAAAATCAGAGAATGTTTGATTAAGAATACTGTCTACAGCTTCTGAAAGGTACTCGTCACCTTTATACACCGGCATTAGAACTGAGATTTTTGGAATGTTCTCACCCAGAATTGTCGCTTATAATTTGTGCCATTTATCAGGTAATAAATCCTGTGTATCCATATTTTTTGAATTAAACCATTTCTTAGGGGCAATGACAATTTTCTCAGGATTTTCATTTAACCAAGCGCCCCACCAGCTAAAGGAGCTATTTGCAATAATGTGATGCTTGCAGATGCTCATCAAGCATATATCTTCATAGTCTTTTGAGCAGTCGTCACGCCTCACATAAATTGTTGGAGCATCGGGTTTGATATTACGACATGCCCACTCAGGATCATCTGAAAAGACATAAAAATTAGGAT
The DNA here is from genome assembly GCF_000979975.1 of Methanosarcina sp. 1.H.A.2.2. Taxonomy (NCBI): domain Archaea; kingdom Methanobacteriati; phylum Methanobacteriota; class Methanomicrobia; order Methanosarcinales; family Methanosarcinaceae; genus Methanosarcina; species Methanosarcina sp. 1.H.A.2.2. The sequence continues at coordinate 51,073 of NZ_JJQL01000063.1, read as the reverse complement.
TGTCAATCTCTGCACTAATCATATCTATAGCCGCACGATAATATTCTGGCCCACAAACCCCATGAACACTGTTCGTTTTCGGATCAGACACATAATCTCCCCTTCGCACATGGATACTCACAGATTCACAATCCTTGATTTGTCCTGCAATATCCTTGCTTCTCAAAGTGAGTGGATTTACAATACTGAATTCTTTTCTAAGAATGTCCTCAACATCCAAAAAGTATTTTTCACTCTGCCAGTAACCATCAAGATAAACATCATCTGGTAGATCAAGGATATCCTGCTGAAAACTAAATTCTTTTTCTTTGATGTATTCTATCGCTTGTACACGAGGGATATTCCTTATGATATGTTTGAAGATTTTTACAGCAAGTCCGTCCGAATGAAGTAATACGCGAGACAAATCCGCAGTAGTAGCAAAATTCTCAACGATATTAAAATGATTAAGGTCATAATTTCTAAGCGTATAACCTTTAAAATCTTGAATATCAAGTTTTAGTTCAGTCTTATAGTTATGTGCCAAACGCCTCCCAGTTGCATATTGAAACATCTGGTTGCCGAGACCACCAATAAGTCTAACAATGATCAATTTATACCCCCAAAATTTGGTTTTTCCAGCATCAATGTAATTGCTTCTTCAGGCATCGGAGTGGCCACAGGGATTTTAGAGAAACCGCCCGGGAACGAATCTGCTCTGGAGATTTGACGATCTTCCGAAACTGGAATTCCTGAAGTTCCTGGAGTTCTTCGAGAGTCCACCATTGAGTTTCAGAGAGGTCAACATGCTGATGGCCGCTGATGCTGGCCAAATACTTCAGCGTCTTTTTAATCATACTATCAATCATTTTTTATGGCATGGACCTGACGACCAAAGTGGAGAAGGTCCGATGACCCGGCACCCACCTTTGTAAACTGATCCAACATTGAAAGCAAAATTTTCATGGCACGAGACTGATGAATGTTGGTTTTTTGCCCGCATACTCTTCGCTGACAGATGGTATGCACCGTACCAGCTCTGCAAGTTAAGAGTTGAAGATTTGAATTATATTTCTTCTTTGTGAATAGCACTCTTAATCTCTTCTTGAAGTTCATGTTGATAGTTAGGAATTTACAAGTACCACTTCCCAAAATAACTTGCAGACCCATTCAGGGGAATGTTTTTCTACGACTTTTTGTGACCCACTGATAGCAATTTTTTCATATTTCAGTCGGTTGGCTATTAAATCCTTAAGGCAATATGTGACATCCTCTGCTTTATGATACAGGATATAATCTTCATATGGAACTGCTCCAATATTTTCAAAAGCAAATTCAGACCCTATGCCCAAGAGCCCTGATGCTAGTGCCTGCAATACTTTTCCTTTGGTGCCTGTTCCAACGGCTATTGGAAACAATTGAATCTGACATTTTGCAATTTCATTCGCATAGTCATCAACCCAATTCTTTTGAGCAACAGAAAATCCTGAATTTTGAAGATCTAAGATAGAGTCATTGTAGCCCTTTCCTAAAAATAAAAATTCATAATGTGGCAATAGATCCTGAGCAGCTCTAATTAATTCTTTTATGATTTTTGCTAAATGATCCCCTACATATACTGTATCTCCACCTCCAGATATTAATATGCGTATTTTTCCTTTTGTGTTCACAATCGAAGTTTCGATTGGAGTATAATCATAATAGGGATGTGGTATAAAGAACGCTTGGTCTGTCCGATTTGTTAACGAAATATATTTTGCAACGTCCTCTTTTCCTACTAGATGTAATTTTACTGGCATCGAACCATATTTTTTTTCGAGGTTAATGTTTTCTTTTAAAGAACGAAATTTTTTGTAAACTTCCTTACAAGAATTCCACTTCCCAAAACGTATCGCTCTTTCACAATGTAACGCTGCAGAATCTGGCCCAGTTACAATAATTTTTTTGCATTTGATAAGTGGAATCCAATCAATAAGCCAATGGGGATATATCCAGACATAATCTGGATTTGAATTATTAATTTCCTTTATGATTTTTTTATTGACTGGAAATCCCCCCACCCCCCATGGAAGACCTCGTTTCTTAGCCCTATAAGAAGAGTACTTTTGCATGAAAATGTTTGGGGATGGTATTTCCACACTTTTCAGTCGCAGATTTTTTAAGTCTTTACTAACAACCGACCGGTATTTCTCAGATGCGGGATAGTAAAAAAGTTCGATATCCACATTATCGGGAGCATACTTTAATATCTGATAAGGTAAAGCTGTTGGCGCCCCTAAATTATCCTTAGTTGGGGGGAAGGCGGAAATTACTGCTACTTTCATATTAGATATTCCTCTTAATATCCTTAAATAAAACTAACAATCCAGAAATTATGGCCTTCCGATATTTTTTTACAAAAAAATACCTTTTTAATATGATGATACAAAGATTCATTTTTTCACATCTGGATAAATCACTTCCATATCTAAACAATGTTTTAATCATATATTTCATCTGATTGAGATATCCAAAATAGAGATTTCCTTTTTTTAATCCTAATGTAGCTACAATTAACTCATTAGAACAACCTGTTTGACCCTCTCCTGAAACAAATAATCCGGGCTTTACTTTTATAAATTCACCCCGCATTGCAAGGAAAAAAACAACAACATGGTCTTCACCAAAAAAATTTTTCAAATTGTACTGCTGAATTACTTTTGTTCTCATTAAACCATAGAATTCAGTATTACGATGTTGATTAAATAGTACTTTTTTCAATCTTTCACTCAAATTTAATCCCACAGTATTTAGGTCAGAAGGCCACAAATATTCTTTTTTTCCATTAAAGTTACGAATTATTGCTTCTGAATAAGCTAAAACAAGGGCATCATTCATTAAAAGAGGCAAAATACATTCTTTAACATATGTGGATTTACATTCATCATCATCTGCTGCCCACATGAAATATTCACCGGTAGCCTTCTCAAGAACAAACTGGAAATTATATGTTGGTCCCCGATTAACATCCTGTCGATAATATTCTATCCGCGAATCTTTGCTCGCAAACTCCCTTCCAATTCTTTCAACCTCAGGATCAGGGGAGCAATTATCCGATACAATGATCTCCAGATTCCTATACGTCTGCCCCGTTATACATTCCAGCGTCCGCCTCAAACCTTCTGGCCGGTTATAGCAAGGAATCCCTACCGATACAAGAGGGTTTTTCATCATTATTTAACCCTCTTCAGGTACCCGCTCGGCGCAACAGTAATCAACAATTTATTTTCAATATCCTCATCAACCACAAATTCCTCATGTTCCTTCAAATATGCCCATACAGCAGTCTTTGGGTTGTTGCCTACATCCCATGGACGATCATTATAGGTACCATTCGGCATATCTTCAATGATAGTATCAAAAACCACACAATAACTCCCTACCGATACAAGAGGCGCATACAGCTCAAGTTCACGAAGCACATGTTCATGGGTATGATTTGAATCAAGGCACACCAACACTTTTTTTCCTTCCACCAACCTGCGTACTTCTTCAGCAATTTCTTCATCCGTACTGGAACCTTCAATCATTGTAATTCGTTTAAACATCGTGTGTTTCTCGATCTCCGCCCGATTATGCTTGCGGATATCGATGTCAATCCCGACCACATGTCCATCTCCCCCTAATAGTTCGAGCATGGAGGCATAAAATATAAGAGAACCTCCATGTGCAATACCCGTCTCAATAATTAAATCTGGCTTCACCTGCCAGATGATCTCCTGCATCGCAATTATATCCTGTGGGTATTGGATGATGGGGCGACCAAGCCACGTGAAGTTGTATGAATATTTTGCTCTTATGGATTCATTGACGAAACTTTTAACTGAATCCTTCAAAAGAACATCATTTCCATAATTTGCAACACGTAAGCGGCACTCTTCCTTAAACTCTAAATTTTTGTCCATATGCTGAATCTCCAAAATGTCTTAATTTTTTAAACTTAAATTTTTTATTTTCATGAGTCTATCTATTCCACCCCAAAAAGCCATTGGCTCATAATCAGGGTACGGATAGTATCCTAGATTTAATTCGATATCAGAGTTTAGCAGATTTATTTTATTTTCCACCAAGCGACGAATTGATATCGGATTGCCCGAACAACAGTTAACAATTCCATCAACTTCGCTCTGAAGTGAAATTGTACACAAGTTTCGTGCCGCATCTTCTACGGAGAGATAATCGCGTAACTGCTCTCCACCAGACATATTGAATACTTTTTCACCTTCGGATATAGCCCTTTCAAGCTGAGGAAGAAGAGAATTTTGATTTTGTCCATCTCCATAAAGATAGAAAAGCCGGACCCAATTAAAAGAGGTTGGAGTATCACTGACTAAAAATTCAAGGTACTTGCGGAGCGTATCTTTGGCAAGGCCATATTGAGTTACTGGTTGAGTATTATCCGATTCATGCAGGCAACCGCATCGTATACCATATTCGTAACAGGTCCCTGTTACTACCATCTTTTTAATTCCTCCCTCTATGAAGTTCTTTAGGAAAAGACAATTTGCAGGAAGATTTCTTTCAACATGAAACGGATCTTTATAATTTGGGAGACCATTCCAGGCAAGGTGAATGATAACATCTGGTTTTCCGAGGGCATTGTAGTAATCTAGGGCATCATTATGGTAGTCACATTCGATGTATTCCACTTCATTATACCAGTCATAATTTTTTGCTTTGTTTTTATTCCGTGATGTAGCAATAACCTCCAGTCCCTGATCCAATAAGCTGGGGACAACATGACGACCTATAAATCCTGTAGCACCAGTAACTAAGACTCTCATACGCACCCATACCAAAGTAGTTAGTATAATTCAAACGATACCTTTACATTAACTTCAATTTAGGAACAGAAACAACAAATTGACATCCCCAATCCTTTACATAAGACAATTGAGCAAAAATCTCCTCTTTTATGTTCCAGGGAAAAACAACTATAATGTCTGGCTTATCGTCAAATATTCTTTGTTCAGACAATATCGGAATCTGTGACCCTGGCAGATATTTACCCTGCTTATGGGAAGAGGCATCTACAACAAACTCAATCAGATCTGTTCCCTTAATTCCACAATAATTCAACAGTGTATTTCCCTTTGCTGCCGCCCCATAGGCAACGATTTTTTTTCCCATTCTTTTTTGTTCAAAAAGGAATGAAAGAAAGGAATATTTGACAATATTCGCTTTTTCCTGAAAAGAAGCGTAAATTTCGGGGTCTAGTAGACCCATTTCCCTTTCTTTTTTCTTAATGGATTCCACACCTAAAGTCATGCTATGTGATTCATCTTTTACATGGCTGGCATAAATCCTTAATGAACCCCCATGAGTTGACAGTTCTTCAACATCGTATATTTTTAATCCGTGCGCAAGGAATATCCGCTCAACAGTATTCAATGAAAAATATGAAAAATGCTCATGGTATATTGTGTCGAATTGATTATACTGAATTAACTTTAAAAGATGAGGGAATTCCATTGTAATTGTTCCTGTATCTGAAAGCACAGTTTTTAAGCTTCCGACAAAGTCATTTATGTCAGGAACATGAGCCAGAACATTATTTCCAATGATTAAATCCTGTTTCCCGCGCTCTTTAACGATTTGGTTTGCCAGATTTGAACCGAAGAACTCAATTACTGACTCAACGCCTTTATCCTCTGCTGCCTTTGCCGTTCCGGCAGAAGGTTCAACTCCAAGGCAGGGTATTCCTTTCACTACAAAAAACTGAAGTAAATATCCATCATTAGATGCAATCTCTATCACTTTTGATGATTTATTAAGCGATAATCTCTTACAGATCATTTCAACATAGTCTTCGGCATGTTTGACCCAAGATTTTGAGTAAGAACTAAAGTAAGCATAATCTTCACTAAAAATCTCCTCTGATTTTTTGTATTCATCAAGCTGCACAAGCCAGCAATGTTCACAAACAAATACTTTTAAGGGAAAGTATATCTCCGGCTCATTCAACTGTTCCTTTGTAAGATAGGAATTTGATGGAGGTGCATTTATTAAGTCAATAAATACATTTTCCAGAGTGTGACCACAAAACCGGCATTTCATAGTATAACACCTCGAAAATCATCATAGATCATTTTATGGTTTTTGTCTCTCTCTGATACATCTGCCGATTCAACAGGCCATGTTATTGCAAGCAATGGATCGGAGTAGTTCAATGCCCCTTCATGTTCTTTAGAATAAAACTCGCTATGAAGGTAGAGCATTTCAGAAGACTCTTCAAGTACCTGAAATCCATGAGCAAAACCTTCGGGAACACACAACATCTTCATATTATCAGCACTCAGTTCTATACTGAACCACTTGAGAAACGTTGGAGAGTCCTTGCGAATGTCAACTATAACATCATATACTGAACCGCGTATACAGCGCACAAGCTTCATTTCCGCTTTAGGAGGATACTGAAAATGAAGGCCTCTTATCGCTCCTTTTTTAAGGGTTCTGGAGAAATTGACATTCACAAAATGCCGATTCCCAATTATTTCTGAAAGTTCCTTTTCGCAAAAAAATCGTGCGAAAACGCCCCTGTGATCCATAAAGGGTTCTGCTTCAATAACTGCTGCGCCACACATTGGTAATTTTTCAATCTTCATTATTATCTCCCCTGATATGCATCAATATCTGCAAAACATGCATCCCGCATGGACCCTTCATCCCCATTGTAGTATTTTTGATACCAGGCAGCCGTTCTTTTTATGGTTTCATGTAGATCCCATCTTGGTGCCCAATGCAACTTGTTGACTGCTTTATCAATAGAAAGACGCAAAATGGAAGCTTCATGGGGCGCATTTGTGAGGGAAACCTGATTCCAGTTGCCATATCCCCATTCTTTGCAAAATAAATCCATCAGGTCAGAAACCGGACATTCTTCATCACAACGAGGACCAAAGTTCCATGCAGAGCAAAGCTCAGGATTTTTCCCATCTGACATTTTTGCTCCAAGCATTAAGTAACCGAACAATGGCTCCAGGACGTGCTGCCAAGGGCGAACCGCATTAGGATTTCTAACTGGAATTGTTTTACCACTTGACAAAGCCCTTACAGCATCGGGTATGATTCTGTCATCTGCCCAATCTCCTCCTCCAATGACGTTTCCGGCTCTCACCGTAGCAATTTGCACTCCGTGTTTATCCAAGATATCTTTTGGAAAAAAAGATTGTCTGTATGATGCTACAGCGATTTCTGCAGCTGCCTTGCTTGCACTATAAGGATCATAACCCCCAAGAGGATCATTTTCGCGATAGCCCCATATATGCCCTTTATTTTCATAACATTTGTCACTGGTTATCATAACTACTGAGCAGGGCTGCCCAAGTTCACGTAAACCTTCCAGAACGTTTAAGCTGCCAATAACATTCGTTTCAAATGTTTCAACAGGACAACTATAACTTTTCCGTACCAAAGGTTGAGCAGCAAGATGAAATACAAAGTCCGGATTTGCTTCTTTAATAGCTTTTTTCAGCGATTTTTTATCACGAATATCAGCAATCGTTTCCTCGGAAAAGAAATCAGTCACTGAAGATACAGTATAATTATTGGGAGTGGTGTCCGGGAAGAGTGAATAACCAAATACATTGGCTCCCATTTTAGCAAGCCATAGAGAAAGCCATGAGCCTTTGAAACCAGTATGACCTGTGATGAAGACATTTTTACCTTTGTAGGTTGACATTAACTCCATAGATCATCAATCCCACAATTTCCATTTGCTTTGACCTTCATTCCACATATGGTTTAGTTGTTGCATATCGCGTAGTGTATCCATGCATTTCCAGAATCCTGTGTGTTTGTAGGCAAACAACTCCCCATCATGGCTGAGATCTTCAAGTGGTTTCCTTTCAAAAACGGTTGCATCTCCATCACGCAAGTAATCAAAAACACTAGGTTCGCAGACAAAAAAACCGGCATTGATCCAGGCTCCGTCACCTGCAGGTTTTTCAACGAAGTGTTCTATTCTTCCGCTATCATTTGCCGAAATCGAACCATAACGTCCTTCAGGCTGCACTGAAGTTACAGTTGCCAGATGACCATGAGAACGATGGAACGAAACCAGTTTTTCAATATTAATATCAGCAACACCATCTCCATAGGTCAGCATGAAAGTCTCATCACCAACGTAATCTTTTGCCCTCAATATACGACCACCAGTCATTGTGTCCAATCCTGTATCGATCAGTGTAACAGTCCATGGTTCACTATGATTATGATGCACTTCCATTTTATTATTTAATAGATCAATTGTCACATCACTCTGGTGAAGAAAATAATTTGCAAAGTATTCTTTTATAATATAACCTTTATAACCAAGCAGAATTACAAAATCATTGAACCCATAAAAAGAATACAACTTCATTATATGCCATAAGACAGGCTTCCCACCTACCTCAACCATAGGTTTTGGGATGGTATGCGTCTCTTCTGCAAGTCTTGTGCCAAATCCGCCAGCAAGGATTAAGGTTTTCATGTTTTATCACCTAATCTGCTATCTTTAGGTCCATATAATTCCCATTCCAATAATGGACGAACTGCCCCCGGCATTGGCCCGGAATAACCTTCAGACCTTGAAAAAATTCCTTCAATAGGATCGTTAATTGTAAAGAAAAGCAGATCTTTTTCACAAAAATGAATATGAAGTGGATAAATAGTTGTCAAAGCGAACGTAATATAATATGTATTATTATTCAAGGTATTAGCAGGTATTTTGCATCTGGACACATAGTCTCCAGCTTTACTTTTTAATTCACACCTATGATCAAGCTTTGAGTCAGAAGTAACAAATACAAGTTGTCCATACTGATCATAAATATGAAAATTAGGATAAACACGCATATCATTTTTAGACAGTTTATAGTCCATCTCAATGAATATATCCTCATTAATACATGCTTCAGTGGTAGGAATCCCATCTTTGTTCAAAACACGTGCAGCAAGTAAAATTGCCTCGCTATCCCCAGGATGGTTCTTAGAGAATATAACCTGTCCTGTTGCTTCCTGACCAGAATTTAGATAAGCATCAATCACTTCCCCCATTGTTCCTTTCTTTTTTAGACTCCCCTCTTCAAGCAGAATTCCCTTATCACATAGTGAGGAAATCATAGACATATTATGACTAACAAACAGCACCGTTTTTCCATCTTCAGCAACCTCCCCCATCTTCCCAAGGCATTTCTTCTGAAATGTCGCGTCACCTACAGCAAGCACTTCATCCACCACAAGAATCTCTGGATCCAGATTCGCAGCTACCGAGAATGCAAGCCTCACATTCATGCCACTTGAATACCTCTTCACCGGAGTGTCCAAAAACTTTTCGACACCTGAGAACTTCACGATCTCGTTGAACTTGTCGTCAATCTCTCGCTTCTTCATACCGAGGATGGCACCGTTGAAGTAGATATTCTCCCGACCGGTAAGTTCAGGATGGAAACCAGTCCCAACCTCAAGGAGACTTCCCACCCGGCCACGCATCCGGACCTCCCCTTCAGTAGGATGGGTGATACGTGAAAGGACTTTCAAGAGCGTGCTTTTGCCCGCACCATTTCTGCCAATAATTCCAACAACCTCCCCACGCTCAACTTCTAAGTTAACGTTCTTGAGCGCCCAAAAGGTATCATTCGGCCTGCGACAATCCTTCAGTGTTTTTAACGGGTTCTTCACAGCAGAGGTAAGGCTTTCACAGAGCGTCTTGTATGTCTTATCCACGCCGAGATTGTACTGTTTTGAGAGGTGTTTTACCTCGATTATCGGTTTTTCCTTTTTTGACGCCGCCATTCAGACCAGATCCGCAAAATATTTTTCTGTATGCTTGAGGTAGAGTATTCCACTTACAAAGATAATTATCGTCAGAATTGCCGAGATTGCGAGGCCGACAAAGTCCACTGAAGTGTATCCGAGTATGCATGCACGATGTGCGTTTATTATTCCTGTAAGGGGGTTCAGGTAGAGCAGCCACTGCAGGTTTTCTCCCACAATATTAGCAGGATAGATTACCGGGGATAAAAACATAATCAACTGGATGAAGAACGGGAGGACAAAAATCACATCCCTGTATTTCACACAGATGGATGAGAGCCAGTAACCTATTCCTGAAGCAAGCAGGAATGTCATCAGCACTATAACCGGAAGCAGGACTATTGTAATATTTGGAACAAACCTGTAGTAGATCATCATTACCGCAAGGATGCTCAAAGCAATTCCGTAGTCAACAATGCCTGCAAGTCCGGGAGCTGTTGGGATGAATATCCTTGGCATATAGACTTTTGAGAGAAGGTTGGCATTGCTAACAAGGCTGTTACTGGATTGAGAGAGGGCATTCGAAAAATAAGTCCAGATAAGAAGACCTGAGTATGAAAATATCGGGTAGGGAATTCCCTCAGAGGGAATTTTTGCAAGCCTGCCGAAGATCAGGGTAAAAACTATCATCGTAAAGAACGGTTGCAGCAAAGCCCATGATGCTCCCATGACCGTTTGTTTATATCTGATCTTGATCTCCCTCAGGGCCAGGAAGAAAAGAAGCTCTCTGTATTCCTTTAATTCCTGCCAGTTTATATCAAGAAGCCCGTATTTTGGGCGGATTATCAGTTCGTAGTCAGTTGCATGTTCAGTCATGGAAAAACACATTTACCTGTTTTTTTTCTGTGGCTTCATTTGATCCCATTACTCATCCAATATATTTATCAAGCTGTTTATTTGATTTGATCCAGATACCATTCATAAGTTCGTTCAATCCCATCTTTCAATGAGATTTTAGCTTTCCATCCAAGTGAATTTAATTTTGTAACATTAAGCAGTTTCTGAGGAGTTCCATCAGGTTTTGAAGTGTCCTTTTTAATTTCCCCTTCAAACCCAACAATTTCTTTGATCAATTCAGATAATTCGCCTATTGAGATATCCTCTCCAATTCCGATATTCACAAACTCCCCTATATCCGTAAAATCATAATTCTCCATCAAATACACACATGCATCCGCCATATCGTCCACATGCATGAACTCTCTGAGTGGCTTTCCCGTACCCCACACAACAACTTCAGGTTTGTTACTCACCTTTGCTTCATGGAATTTCCTGATCAGAGCAGGCATCACATGCGAGGTTTCAAGATCAAAATTATCATTAGGTCCGTAGAGGTTGGTCGGCATTACCGAGATGAAGTTGGTCCCATACTGCTGATTGTAGTGTTTGCAGAGCCTGATTCCTGCGATCTTTGCAATTGCATATGCTTCGTTGGTTTCTTCGAGAGGACCTGTCAATAGATATTCTTCTTTAAGGGGCTGAGGAGCGAGTTTTGGATAGATGCAGGAAGAACCGAGGAAAAGGAGCTTTTTTACGCCGTACCTGTAGGCTGCATGGATAATATTCGATTCTATCATCAGGTTTTCGTAGATGAATTCAGCTGGATATGTGCTGTTTGCAAGGATTCCACCAACTTTTGCAGCGGCTAAGAAAATGTATTCAGGTCTTTCTTTCTCGAAGAATTCGTTTACCGCCTGCTAGTTGATAAGGTCGAGTTCTCTGTGGGTGTGGAAGATTAGGTTTGTGTAACCTTTTGATTCAAGCTTTCTTTTCAGGGCTGAACCTACAAGGCCGTGATGTCCGGCTATGTAAATTTTTGATTCTTTTTCCATGTTATCGCCTTTGGGGGTTAAAGGAGGATTTTTAGGAGAGGGATTTGCTGTCTGTTCCAGCAACTTTTATAAACTCTTTAAATTTAAAGGGTTTTCAGCCAGGTTTTCTTCAAGTTCCGGGCAGGCTGCTAATTTTTCAGAGGGGTAGTTTTTCAGGACTTCTTCCTCATCGGATCTTATCATTATTTTTACCAGCTCTTCCATTTTGACTTTTGATTGCCAGCCAAGTTTTTCTCTGGCTTTTGAGGGGTCGCCGATGAGGAGTTCTACTTCAGTTGGCCTGTAATATCCAGGGTCTATTTCAACTATGATTTTGCCTGTACTGGCATCGATTCCTACTTCTTCGATCCCTTCTCCCTGCCAGATAACCTCTATTCCCAGCTCTTTGAATGTAAGTTCCGTAAATTCCCTCACCGAATGGGTTTCGCCTGTTGCTATAACGTAATCGTCGGGGGTTTCCTGCTGGAGCATGAGCCACATGGCTTCTACATAGTCTTTTGCAAAGCCCCAGTCCCTTTTTGCATCAAGGTTTCCAAGGTAGAGCCTTTCCTGCATGCCGTATTTTATCTTTGCAGCAGCCATTGTGATTTTTCTTGTGACGAAGGTTTCGCCGCGGACCGGGGATTCGTGGTTGAAGAGGATACCATTACATGCGAAAATTCCGTAGGCTTCCCGGTAGTTGATTGTGATCCAGTAGGCGTACAGCTTAGCTGCCGCATAGGGGCTTCTCGGGTAAAATGGAGTTGTTTCTTTCTGGGGGATTTCCTGGACTTTTCCGTAAAGTTCGCTGGTTGAAGCCTGGTAGAATTTTGTTTTATTTTCAAGGCCAAGGATGCGGATTGCTTCAAGGAGCCTGAGAGTTCCAAGGCCGTCAGAATTTGCTGTATATTCCGGGGTCTCAAAAGAAACCTGGACATGGCTCTGGGCGGCAAGGTTATAGATCTCGTCAGGCTTGACTTCCTGAATAATACGGATAAGGTTTGTGGAATCGGTCAGGTCGCCGTAGTGCATGAAAAAATTCACATTTCTCTCATGAGGGTCTTTGTAAAGATGATCTATTCTTGCAGTGTTGAAAGAAGAGGATCTCCGCTTAATTCCATGCACAATATATCCTTTATTCAAAAGAAACTCAGCCAGGTATGCACCGTCCTGACCTGTAATCCCGGTGATTAAGGCGACTTTTTCCATATTATTACCCTGGTTTACTTAGTAACAATTAGTAGGGGGACCAAAGCTTTATAAATATTTTGCTAAACTACTGTCTGGATATCTGTCGGGACATTCATCTTCTCCCATATCCGTCAAACCTTCCATATCCCTTCTTCCATATCCCTTCTTCCATAAGCTCTCCGAACTGCACCTCTATAATCTTCATGGGACACATCTCCCAGCTGAAAGGCCAGATCTCTGTCTTCGAACCACCTGCAAGAATTATTGAATTGATGCCTGTCATCTCCTGCGTGTATATATTTAGAAACGTATTCAATAGAAGTGTATAAAGACTTCTTGAATAAATGGTTTATATACATGTCAGAAAATATTTTTGTAGCAGGTCAATATATGTGGGAAGTTATTAAATAAGTTTTGCCTGAACTCCCAGAAGAGCGTTAACTGAGTTGTTTTACTGGAATTTTTAATATCCTGAAAAATAAGGGTTCTTGACCACGATAATTCAAATCATGCCAAAAAATTAATTCAGTTGGGGCCGTTTGCCTGGAATATACTTAGTAAGTTGAAGCTTTATAAAATCAATATTTTTAAATAGATCTCAACGAATTATGCTTATTTTGACCATTTCATTCGGCGAGGCGGTTCCGGTTATTTTGCACCCCTTATTTATTTGAAAATCTTGACATAACCCTTATTCACCCTGGGAATGATGGTCATCTCATATAACTTGCCTGTAACTATTTCGACAGCGGGAGAATTCCATGACGGGCAACGGCGTCTTCCGGTGGTGGATTGTTTCAAGGAATGAAGTAGTTTTTTCTTCGGATCGGGCTGTATCTACCATTGAAATGGTGGTGATTAGCCCTTACTTTTCCTAAAACCCAAAAACTTTGGAATTGGGATAAATGGCATGTCTCCCCATAACATTTCAAGCTTATTTATATTCATTTAATATGTTTATATAATACTTGAACAATTACCTTTCATTTCTTTATGTGGCAACCAGGCAGTAAGGAACCATTAATACGCCAGCGGGATGTGAGGTTGAACCGGACTGGAAAAAAGTAATCAGGGAAATGGAGCCGGAAGTCTTTAATGCTTTAACATCAGGCGGGTCACTGCAGCATGAGATCTCTGTGCAAATATTATAAATGACTAATATAAATAAGAAAGAATAATATAGGTACTGTTCCAAATTTAATTCTTATATTGATAAATGTGGAAAATTGAAAGGAAATCCCATGAAAATTCTTGTGATACCTACTACTGATTGGATCAGGCACCCTTTTCCGAATCGGCTTAACTTCATATTTGATATTCTTGCAGAAAAACATGAAGTGTATGTACTGCATTTCAACCTGGAGAATTTCAGAAATAACAGACCAAGAAAAACAGCTTGCAAACTTGTAGATACAAAATTTATAGATGTGGGAGATCCTTCTTTATATTACTTATTAAACTGGCCAGAGCATTTATTGGAAATGAGAAAAGTAATAAAAAAAGAAGGCATAGATGTTGTTCTCTCTGCAAACATCCTTCCATCATTTATAATTAATTTTTTAAATGTGCCTGTTGTTTTTGACTATCTGGACCACTTAGAGGAATCTGCTTCAATATATTACCCAGACTCATTTTTTGGAAAAATTGTTAAGAATGGGGTAAGGCAAATTACAAGGTATAATTTAAGACATGCAACTTCCGTTATAACCGTAACCCGGGAACTCAAAAATTTTCTGGAAGGTATAAGGGTCAAAAATATAGAAGTAATTCCTAATGGAGTAAATTGTAACCTTTTAAGACCTCTCCCAAAAGAGGAGGCAAAAAAGGAATTGGGCTTAAAAGGTGCTGTCATAGGATATGTAGGGTCACTTGAGCACTGGGTAGATCTTGAAATGGTTGTAGAATCACTCCCTGATCTGGAAGTAAGCCTTCTGGTTGTGGGTCCGGGGCTGTTTACAGATTACGGTGATAAGATCAAAGAGCTGGCAAACAAGCTGGGAGTTTCGGAAAAAATCACATTTACAGGAGCAGTGCCCTACGAGGATTTAGGCCCTTATATTTCAGCTATGGACATAGGGCTCAATACACTGAAAAAAATGGATAAAAACGAATATGCAGCTGGAGGAAAGGTGTTTAACTACCTGGCTTGCGGAAGACCCGTGTTATCCAGCAGGACAATTTCCCTTGTCAGAATGCTCGGAGATGACTTATATTACTACGATGATAAAGATGGATTCATCCGTGAGGTAAAAAGGATTCTGGAGACTCCGACTAATGAGGATAGATATAGAGAAATTGCAAAGACTTTTGACTGGGAAGTCCTTGCCAGAAAATATGAAGAGGTCTTGAGGAAATCCATATGAGAATTTTATTGCTTGCTAACCAGCCCGAACATACCATAAGGCTCAAGATGTTCCAGAGTACCCTTGAAGAACTGGGGTATGACACGTTCATCCCCAAATTTAATACCAGAAACTGGATACAGATCTCAGGCCTTGCCAAACAATTCATAAAAAAAGAAAAACCAGATGTAATTCACATTTTTAATGTGCCGGATATAATATATCACGATTTGTCTAAATTAAAAGGAACTTACTACAAAAAGATGATCTATGACTACAGGTCTCCCTGGGGTATTGAACTTGAAATGAATTTAGGGGCTCCCAGCAGGATGATGGCTGAATATTTTGAAAAAAAAATGGCGACAAGTGCGGACCTTATAACCACGGTAAACGGGCCTCTGGGAGAAAAAGTAAAAACATATACCGAAAACGAAAAACAAGAGGTATATGAGGTCCCGAATTACCCCAAAAATAGTTTTTTGACGGGAGAGGATCTGGCAGAAGATGGAGCCATAACATTTCTGGGGAGGGTTTGCGAGCAGGAAGGGATAGGAAATTTCCTGAATCTGGCAAAAAAGTATCCTGATGAAAAATTCAGGATCGTGGGAGACGGCCCCTTTTCAAAGTGGCATTTGGCAAAAAAATCCCCTAATGTAGAATTTCTGGGATGGCAACCTCATGAGAAGGTAGCAGGGATAGTCAAAAAAGCCAGAATATGTATGATACCCAGAAAAGAAAATAATTTGACCCCTTATTCGACGGATAAAAGCATCTGGAAACTAAACGAATACCTGAACCTTGGGAAACTGGTAATAGCTTCGGGGATCACGAAGGAAGAGGACAGAAAAAACCTGCTGATTGTAAAAAGTTCTGAACTCGAAAATGCTGTCCGAGAGTATCTTGACAAAAAACCAGAGAAATTGAACTCTGAAGATTATCGTTTCTGGGAGTCAAACACCAGGAAAATAAAAGAAGTTTATGAAAAAATCCAGTCAACTACCCACCAATAAATTGGCAGGCATGTAATAGTGCTTCGGTTGACCAGCTTAAGTATTAATTTACTACGTTGGATTTGTCATAACACCTACAGGTGCTTCCTCAGCTTGTAGCTCTGTTGTATAATATTAAAAGTTCTGTCGGGTAGGAACGGTGTATTATGCTTAACAAGCATTTCCAACATTAGCGAGAGGAGACACGAAAGTGCGTTACCGGAAGCAGGATTCATCTTACTTCTGAGATAGGAGAAATTCAATTATGATCTTTGTATTAAACAAAAACAAACAACCGTTAAGCCCCTGTCATTCAGCAGTTGCCAGAAAATTGCTGAAAACAGGAAAAGCAGTTATTCATAAAAAATATCCATTCACAATTCGACTAAAAGAGTTGAAAACCTCTATAAATAAAGTTGAATTCCGATTAAAAATAGACTATGGAAGCCGACATACAGGTTTAGCTATCTTAAATGGTTCTAAAGTAATTGGGCTTGCTCACATCCATCACAAAACCAGTATTAAAAGCAATATGGATAACCGCAGAGCAATGCGGAGAACTCGACGAAATAGAACAACCAGGTATAGAAAACCCAGATTCAACAACAGAAAACGAAAAGAACATTGGCTTCCCCCATCCCTGCAAAGCAGGGTAGACAACATCCAAAATTGGGTTAATAGACTGCAAAAACTGTGTCCTTTGACTCATATTTCATATGAAAATGTTAAGTTTGACACTCAGCTAATGCAAAATCCTGAAATTTCAGGTATTGAATATCAGCAAGGAGAACTTCAGGGGTATGAAGTCCGAGAGTATCTCCTTGAAAAATGGAATAGAAAATGTGCATATTGCGGAGCAGAAAATGTTCCGCTTGAAATAGAGCATATCATACCAAAAGCGAGACATGGAACGAGCAGAGTTTCCAATTTGACATTAGCTTGCAGAACCTGCAATGAAGCAAAAGGGACTAAGACAGCAGAAGAATTTGGGTATCCTGAGATTCAAAAACAAGCAAGGAAAACACTAAAAGACGCTGCACTTGTCACAGCTACAAGATGGAAAGTATATAATGTTCTTTCCAAACCTGCACTCAATATCGAGTGTGGCACAGGTGCAAGGACGAAGATGAATAGAATACGGTTGAATCTACCCAAAGATCATCATTTTGATGCAATTTGTGTTGGTGCTTCAACACCAAATAAAATAATATTCAAAACAAACCAGGTTCTACACATAAAAGCAAAAGGTAGAGGATCACATTGCAGAACCAATCTTGATAAGTACGGATTTCCGAGAGGGTATCTGAGTAGACAAAAGAGTTTCTTTGGATTCCAGACAGGAGATATTGTTAAAGCAGTTGTGCCGAAAGGAAAATACAAAGGAATTCATTTTGGTGCTGTAGCTTGTAGAAAAACAGGTTATTTTGATATTAAAAATAAAGAAGGTGTTAGAATAGTGCAGGGAATCAATCATAAATATTGCAATATTTTGAGTAGAGCAGATGGATACGAATATGCCACAGAGCATTTGGAAGTTGACGGAATTCCTCCTATGACTAAAGTCATAGGCGTCCTTCCTTAATTTATCGTGAAGATTGGAAATTTAAATAAAAATTAGAGATTATATACTTCGCTGGCAATGGTAATTAAAGTCAACTACCCACTAAATCTAAAGATTTAATGGGTTTCCTGTTGAGGTTTTATGAAGATTGTATCAGTAGTCGGTGCCCGCCCTCAATTTATAAAATGTGCTCCTGTGTCCCGTACCATCCGAAAGCACCATGAAGAAATACTTGTCCACACAGGCCAGCATTATGACCCTGAAATGTCCGAGGTCTTTTTTGAAGAACTCGATATCCCAAAGCCGGACTACAACCTTGGTATAGGCTCGGGTACCCAGGGGGAACAAACCGGCAAGATGATTCTAGAAATAGAAAAAGTACTTTTGAAAGAGAAACCAGACATCATGCTTGTCTATGGAGATACAAATTCTACACTTGCAGGCGCACTTGCTGCTACCAAGCTGCACATCAGGGTGGCACATGTGGAAGCTGGACTGAGGTCTTTTGATCGGGCCATGCCTGAAGAGATTAACAGAGTCATAACCGATCACATCTCGAATATACTATTCTGCCCGACTGATACTGCAGTGATGAACCTGAAAAATGAAGGCATTACTGAAGGTGTATACAATGTTGGGGATGTAATGGTGGATGCCCTTAAGTATAACCAGAAAATTGCAGAAGAAAAATCAACGATTTTACAGGATCTTAATCTCAATCCAAAAGAGTTCCTTTTAGCAACCGTACACCGTGCCTCCAATACGGACAATATAAAAAACCTCTCATCAATTGTCGAAGCCTTTTCTGATGTAGAAACGACAATAGTGTTTCCAATGCATCCAAGGACCAGAAAATACCTGAAAGAATACAATTTGTGGGAAAAAATCCTTAAGAACACAAAAGTAATCCCCCCTGTTGGCTATCTTGACATGTTAAAACTCGAATCAAATGCCAGAAAAATACTCACCGATTCCGGAGGGGTACAGAAAGAAGCCTATATGCTGGGAGTGCCCTGCATAACCTTAAGAGATAATACGGAATGGGTAGAAACAGTTGAAGAAGGCTGGAATATACTTACAGGAGCAGATTACGAGAAAATCAAACATGCTATTGAAAATTTTGAGGGCACTAAGAGAAGAAATGAAGTATTTGGGGACGGGAACGCAAGTGGTAAAATCTCTCAAAAAATGAACTCTGGGAAAACATGAAGATACTGCACATAAGGAATATTGCAAATGTAGCATATAATCTGTCTCTTCAACAAAAAAAAATGGGCCATGAGGTACGTTTATTTGAGATAACTGAAAATTATACCAGCGAAAATACCGATATCTCTCTAAATCTCCCGTTAAAATATTCAAAAAAAGATATTCCTCGCCGTTTCCAGATCATATCGAAAAACCTTGTAGAAATCACATTGAAAGAGAAATTTGATATATTTCATCTTCACGATGCAGGAATATTTCCCCAGGATATAGACATACCGCTTTTTTTTAAACGTTTCGGCAAAGTTGTTGTCCACTGGCACGGCAGTAAATTAAGAAATAATGGCAGAATTTTTGGATCAAAATTCGCAGATGTTGAAATAGTTTCGACCCCGGATTTACTTGACTATTCACCGGATGCTATATGGATTCCAAACTGTATCCCCTGGCACGGGTTAAGTAAAGTCAATCGAAATGATGATAAAATCATAATCGGGCATGCTCCAACAAACAGATTCTACAAAGGTACAGAATATTTTCTGGAAGCCATGGCCCAGCTCAAAAAGGAATATCCAAATGTTGACTGCTTATTGATTGAAAATAAACCCCATAAGGAAGTAATGCAATTGCTTCAGACCTGTGATATAGTTGTTGATTCTGTTGGTTTTTATGATAAAAGACAGGTCGGATGGTATGGTGTTCTCACCAATGAAGCCCAACAGATGGGAATTCCATGCTGTACATGGATTAAGCCTGGATTAGAACCTTATCTGGAAGAGCCCAGTGGAATAGTAAATGTTACAAAAGACAATCTAAAGCAAAGATTGGAAGAATTAATACGTGATGAAAATTTAAGGGAAAATCTTGGAAGAAGCGGAAGAAAATACGTAGAGAAAGTTCATAATAACAAGGTGCTATGTCAGAAATTTCTCACATTATATAAAAGAACAATCTTAAAATAAATGGCTCTTTTGTGCCCTCTGCTGAATGCAGGACATATTAAAGAGAATTTAAAGAGAATTTAAAGAGAATTTGAAGAGAATTTGAAGAGAATTTGAAGAGAATTTGAAGAGAATTTGAAGAGAATTTGATGATAACAGTTAATAGGTTAAATCTTGACAAACCTGCAAAGCTCTTGATTCCCAGGTATGTAAAGGCAAGATTTCAATGATTTTGTTCCTTTTTTCTTCTAACTCATTGCGATCATTTAGAAGTTTGTTCAGCAATATGAGAAGACTTTTTTCGTCATAGGGAATTGCCCATCCAATTCCATTTATTTCTACAAAATCTCCTGCTGCAGTTCCCTTTGTTACAATTAGAGGTTTACAATGAGAAATATATTCAAAAAGTTTTATTGGCATTGCAAAATCCCGATACTCCACATTTTCAAAAAACATGCTTGCTACATCAGCCTTTTCGTAGAGGGAAAACAAATCATCCCCACTTAGATGTACGATGTTAATGTTGGGTTTTAATAGATTTTCATAATCGTTAAGACTATTCTGCCATTCATTTTCCCTGCAACAAATAGTTAAAGATATTATGGGAATTTCTCCAATAACCTTTACTAACTTACGAAGATCGTAAAGGTTGCCTATCCCCCCAACGTACAGAACATTAAAAATAAAATTGTTTTTATTATTAGTAACATGTCTGCTCGAAGGATACATAAAGGCACCTGGGGGCAGAGACTTAATTACAGGAAAGTCAAAAGCCAGGTATTTAGCCATTTTTTCAGAAGGTAAATACAATACATCAAGGTATTTTTGATAAACAACTAAATCGAATCGATACATTATATTAAGAACCAGTTTTTTTGCAAAGGGTCTATCTAAAAGTTCTGGAAATCTCCAATAGATATCCCTGTAAAACAGACCTATTGGGATATTGTTCTTTTTACAAAAAACAAAAAATCTGAAATCCAGAAATGGATATTTCACAGCGTCTTTTACACCATAAGCTAGCGATGTGGGATAGCTGGAACTTTCCGAATAAACAAAATCATATTTTTTACCTTTTTTAACATTTTGTTTAATCAGATTTATCTGTCTGAGTCGCTCAGCTCCGGACCCCATAATCACGTCAACTTTGCAACCTAATGACTTAAATGCTTCTAACATCCTCAAGGGACGAATTTGACTTCCAGAAGGGGCTGAAGTAATTAATTTCCAGGGGATATGGAAAATAACATTTAAATTTTTGAGATTTATATCGCCTTTATTATCCATATGATTCCTTAATAATTCAGGTTCTAGCTTAAAACAATAATACACATATATCAAAAAAGTTGTGGTATATAAGAATTACAAAAATGAATACAGTTGACGGCTGTATCCCGCCATTGATATAAAGGGGATCAACCTTCAACGCTCCAAATCAGTTATATATATTGAACCTGCAAGTAAACAGAAATCCTTCGACTATTAAAAAGAATGGTGTGGTTAAGTGTCCGAACTTAAAAAATTCATCTCTGATATAGGAGTGACATTTTTTGCTTCTGCCGTATCTATGCTTTTAGGATTTCCACTATCAATCCTTATTGGCAGGTATCTGGGGGCTGGAGATCTTGGACTTTATAGAATGGTAAACACCATTTTCGGGATATTAATCTTATTTGGTACGGTTGGACTGCCTGCAGCTGCAATCAAATACGTAGCTGAATTTTCTGGAAACCGCCGAAAACAAGAGGAATTCATCTCTTCGAGTATTATAAATAGTTTGGTTCTAGGTATTCTGGCTCTTAGCTTAATGTATTTGAGTGCTGGCTTTTTAGCAGACTTTTTCAATATGCCAGGATTGGATGATTTACTAAAAATCCTGGCCTTTTCGTTACCTTTTGCGATCCTGAACAGTGTAATGTTCGGACTCCTTACAGGCTTTAGGGAGATGAAAAAGCAAGCTGCAGTAACTATTGCAAACGGAGTTTTTCTGCTACTTGGTACATTCCTACTCTTTTTTAGATATGAAGTGAAAGGCACAGTTGCTGCCATAGTAATTTCTTCCTTCATTACAACAATAACACTGTTATATGTACATAAATGGGGTAAACTTAGTCCAGCTAACTATCTAGCTACAAGCCGAGAGCTGTTTTCATTTGGATCCAAAACATTTATTTCAAATGCGATCAACATTGTAAATTATCAGGCTGACGTGCTCATGATAGGTTATTTCCTATCAGCAACAGATGTTGGGGTTTATAGTGTGGCTGTAATCCTGGGAAAGATCCTCTGGATGCTTCCCGATACTATCCAGAAAATTACCTATCCGATGATTTCGGAATACTACGCAAAAGGAAAAAAGAAAGAAATTGAAATGCTTGTAGACAAGTGCATGAAATACAGCTATCTTTTTTTGATATTCTCCAGTACATTCCTTGTATTTTTTGGGAAGGAAATTTTGACCTTAATCTATGGAAACGAATTTGGAAAAGCGTATTTCCCCCTGATTATATTACTGATTGGAATCTTATTTTACGGGACGACAAAATCCATAGGCTCCATTTTTGCAGGTATCGGTAAGGTTCAGTTAGTGTACAGAATCCCCCTTGTCTCAGCAATCATAAATATTATCTTAAACGCTCTCTTAATTCCAGTTTATGGCATTGCAGGCGCTGCTTTTGCCACAAGTTTTTCTCTGATCATTAGCATGGGACTGATGATTCACTATATGAAAATGCTACTGGGAATAAGCTTTGATACCCAATGGTACTTTGGAATCTTTGGAATCTCAAGCTTATTGAGTATAATATATCTGATGAGTTCCTCTAATCTTCTTTTGGGGCTTATTTCGATGATACTGCAAGCAGTAATATTTTTCAAATATTATATCCATTCGGAAGACAAACAAAAAATAGTTTTATTTTGCAAGCAAACATTATAAAAAAATCTCACATTATTTCATTCACTCGCCGCGCAAGGCTTGAGCCCACCGGCGTACAGTAGATAAAAACAAACTCTATGACCAGTGCTGGGAGCTCTAATACCAAAATATCAACCATGTAGCAGGGGACGACCAGAAAATGAGTTCACATAAATATTTTCACGGAATTTTAAAAAGAAGGTTATTGATGCGGTTTTGTCCTGACCGAATTGTCACTTATTTTTAAAACATGAGACACGATCTGTATACGTTTAGAATTTTGAAACTTAGATCATAGCTTTTTTAAATCCTGGACAAAAATTTCAAAATTTTTATTGGAATTATATTTATTTTCCCAGTTATCTCTACTATTTATCCTTTTAACCATGGCTTCAGCTTCATTTTCCATCATGCTGCATATCGCTTCAGCAATCTCTCTCGGGAACGGGTTTTCACTTAACAATACCCCAACCTCATTGGATACTATTTCAGGTGTACCCCCAACTGCCGTAGCAATAACTGGAATTCCACAACTTTGGGCTTCCATTATTGAAACGGGAATCCCTTCGGAAGCACTTACATTGACAAAAACATCCACACAATTATTTTGATAATATGCGATTACTTCTTTATTAGGCAAGTGGCCTATAAATTTAGGAATTACGTTTTTGGGCAAAAGAGAATCTGCAAGATTTTGTAAATCCTTTTGAAGAATTCCATATCCTATATGTGTCCATTCAAATGTTCGGGAACTTTTGATTTTTCCAAGCTCTGCAAGAGCCTGAATCAACAGGTCTATCCTCTTTACAGGAACAAGGTAGGAGCAAGATACAATTCTAAAAATGCCATCAGAGGATGCCTCTGTTAGGAAACCCAGGTCATTCACCCCTAACCTGTAGACTTTACAGATATCTTCAAACATTGGATATTTATCTAAAACATATTTTCTCCCGTGGTCCGAGATTAAATAAAGCCTGTTCAAATACTGAAATACCTCTGGGCGATGAGGAATGTAAGGTGGGACGTGTCTTTCACTATAAAGATCAAGACCATGAGCTCTTGAGACGATTTTGAGAGATGGAATCTTCTTTTTTACCATCGAAACTCCGGAAGTTGGCAGAGACAGCCAATAAGTATAAAAGACTGTAGTTGAAAAGTCGAAGTTATGGGTTTCAATGTACTTTTGAAGCCACCTTTTTATAATTACAGTGTTGCCGAAAAAAATAACAGAACTTTTGAACAAAGAGATCTGGAAAAGAATTTCTGGCTTGCTAAGAATTTCTCTGTAAAAGTCGGTTGAAATAAAAGCATTTAATGCCAGTGAAATTTTATTTCGCACGCCCTTCAGAGGCAATTGTTCATTTAATAATGAATCCTCAATTTCAATGTTCTCTGGAAGCTTCCTATTTACTCTTTCAAGTAAACTTGGAAGGGACTGTGGAATCAATATGACTTTATCGAATGATCTACTCAGAAAGAGGATTTCAGAATCTAAAAAAGATTCCGCCACATCTCCATATGGATAGGAGGAAGTAAATAATAACAAAAGATTATTCTCTTTTTGATCCTTCTCTTTTTGATTCAAAGTTTAGCCACCATTATAAGATCTGCTAGCAGTGTGCCTGATTTCTTAAAAATTGTCTCTATACACATTCATCTTTTTTTGATTAAAGCTCTATCACTATTACCCTTTTCCTGTGATCCACTCTGATAACAGGACTGGGGGTGGGTTGTTACCGCATTTTAGTACCCATATCAAGCGTATGGCTCACACTAATCCCAATATAATAATGGGTGCTATTTTGTACGTTCTCCTGCTCTTAAAACTTGACCCCAATATCCGCAGTGAAGTTATAAAGATAGGGAAGCAGATGGAATTACAGTAACCCCGAAAAAATAAAAAATCCTGAACACATCCGCCATCCTCGGAGTAAAACTTCCAAAAAGAACAAAAATATCTCAAAAAATTATATCCTTGTTAAAAGTTTATTGGAAGGACGAATCACATGATTCCCGGATCTTGTGATGCCTTCACCTTTGAGGGACCGTCCCCCCGACCCTGACATCTTAAACGTTGAACCAATAGCCTTTCTCTCACTTCCTCCCATAAACATCATCAAACCTGACAATGTCCCCTTCGTTCACAAGCTCTCCTAACTGTACCTCGATAATCTCAAGAGGGATTTTTCCGGGATTCGACAGCCTGTGCTTTTGTCCTGCTCTGATGAATGTGCTTTCCCCGGGTCTAAGGAAAAACTGCTTTCCATCCACTTCCACGCAGGCCATGCCTTTTACAACCACCCAGTGTTCACTCCTATGGTAGTGCAGTTGCAGGCTTAACTTATGGTCAGAGAGCACAGTAATATTCTTGATCTTATGACCGGGGGAGGCGTCGAGCAGTGTGTATGAACCCCAGGGCCGGTAGACTGTTTGCCCGACAAATGCTCTTTCGTCTTTCCTGACCTTGAGGTCGGAGACTATTTCCTTTACTTTCTGACTGCTGGATTTGGGACATATTAACAGGGCATCGCTCGTGTCAACAATAACCATGTCTTTAATATCGATAAGGGAAACGATTTTACCGCATTTCGAATAAACCAGATTCCCATCGGAGTTAAGAAGCATGGGATCGCATTCATGGATCACGTTTCCTACTGAATCCTTTTCCAGTTCATCATAAATTGCCTCAAAGTTTCCAAGGTCGCTCCATTTCTGGCCCAGCTTTACAACAGCGACTCTATCTGACTTTTCCATTATGCCATAATCAATGGAAACCTTATCCACACCCGCATAAATATCATTAATATTGCCCCCTTTCTCAAAGCAGGCAAAAACCGAAGGCGAGTGCTTTTTTACTTCTTCAAAGAAGAGCCGCGTCTCAAAGAGGAACATCCCGCTATTCCAGAGGCAGCCTTCCTCAATGTATTTTTGTGCAGTTTCTAAATCAGGTTTTTCTCTGAATTCCGAAACCCTGTAACCAGGCTCGCAGGACTCTGAGGCTTTAATGTAGCCGTATCCCGTATGAGGGAATGTAGGAATAACCCCGAAAGTGACCAGATAATCCGAAGCCAGCTTTTCAGCTGAAGAAATCGTTGCCATTGCAGCTCTGTCAAGCACATGGTCGGAGGAAAATACCCCTACGATTGAATTCCCGAATTTTAATTCAATCTCCTTCATTCCAAAGAAGATTGCTGGAAGGGTATTCCTGCCCTCAGGCTCGATCAGGACATTCTCGGGAGGAATTGAGTATCCTATTTCTTTCATCTGTCCAATCACGAAAAATTTCTGGGCTTCGTTCGTTACAACAAAAATCTCAGAAATATCCGAAACCTCAAGACATCGAAGAACTGTCTCCTGAAAAAGTGAGGTGTCACCAAATTTTAAAAATTGTTTGGGATACATTTCCCGGCTGAGAGGCCAGAGCCGGGTCCCTGAGCCGCCTGCAAGAATTATTGACTTTATGCCTGTCATCTCCCTGGGGAATTTATTTGAAAAATATTCAATAAGAGTATAAAAACTGTCAACATTGTCTTGACAGAAAGGAATTATAGATATACTGTGGAATAAGGTTATTTTTAGGACATAATTATTTTCTGAATATAATTTTTAATAGAATAGATTACTTTTAGAATAAATTACTTTTGGAATAAATTCCTTTTGAAATCGGATTTTTAGAATAGGATTATTTTTGAAGTTAGATTATTTTTTAGCAGTATATGATAAGAAGTCAATATATAACCTTTGGCTTTGAGATCACTGAAACAAAATAAGTATATCAGACTATCAAACAGGAAAAAGGTGAACAGATCGTCCATTAATTATAAAAAATATAGATATGATAAAACTCAAATCAATTGATGAAAAGTCAAATGATGGGCTTCCTCGAGCTCATTTTACGTCATCATCTCTTGTAAGCTCGTCCCTGCCCCAACCCATGACCCTTTTTATGATAAATATTCCGAGAGAGAATACAAATAAAGCAAATCCCAAAAGAGAAAACGTAAGGGAATGACCACTGCTTTGAAAGGCCTGAGGGTGCCGGATAAGAGGCATATAATCGATATTTCCTTCCCCCAGGTCATAGGAAGCATCGCAGAAGCCATTGTCATCCATATCTTCAATAACGCACAGGGCCGTACTTTCAGGGCCAGTCCAGTAATTTCCGCCGAGATATGAACCCCCTACAATATTAATCTCCCTCTTAAGAGTCATATTCCAGGCATTTTCTAAGTTGACCCCTTTATAGCCAACATTTTCGGAGTTCTGAAAATAGTTATCGTAAATGAGGTTTTTACTGCTGTTTGAGAGCATAAGACCATACTCTGTGTTAAAATGCAAAAGATTTCCCTTTAAGCGGTTTTCATCAGAAGCTTCAAGAAAAATTCCTTCCAGACTGTTCATATTTACCTTGTTATTGATAATCCAGTTGTCCTGTGAAGCATTGAGAAAAATGCCCACCTCATTCTCAGAAACATCATTTAGATTCAACATATTAGTTGTAGAAGATTCGAGATAGATTCCCAGGCGATTACTGGAAAGATTATTGTTGCTTATCAGAATTCCCTGCGTATTCTCCAGATAAATGCCAGCTTTTTGAGTCTCATTAGCGCCATTTATGGAAAAACCACTTATAGTTACGTTATTTGCAATTACATGAAATACATGATCATCAGGGTTTTTTGCCGTTACAATGTTTGTATCAGGCCTTCCGGAGATTGAACGAACGGAAATTTCTTTGTCAAGATATATATTCTCCATGTAAAGCCCATTATACACATAAACCGTATCACCAGCCTCTGCTGCATTCACAGCCTCCTGAATTGAGGCAAAGTCCTTATTGTCATCACTCCCCACAGTGATCCTTCTGGCAGCCACAGAGCCTGAGCTGAGCAACAAAAGTGCAAAACCTATTGCAAAACAGATTTTTACGGATCTTATGGTTTTCAGTAATATCACCTCAAAGAGATCGCCCCTATCACCCTGTTCCCCGTATTCAAAAGGGGAGATACCTTCAGAAAATCAAGCCTGGAGTATGCAGATCATAAAAAATAATAATTGAATAGTAATGTGAACTACCCGCTAAATCTAAAGATTTAACGGGCTTCCTGAGTCATTCTTCCGGTTAATTGCCAGAAATCATACAGGCTCATCCCCATGTTCCGTGGGTGTCAGCGGTTTGCTTGAGCTACGTTTCGGTTTCCCGATTTCTCAGGCACTAACTCAGACCCTCTAAATGCCGTATTAACTGGTGCAATTCCTTTAGCCTTATTCTCGCAGTAAGAAATTAATATATAATTGGTCGGAGAAGATATTAATGGTTGCAGATAACGAAAACGGAGGGAGTTGACGCTGATATTCCCTCTGCTAAACATATAGGGGTTTTACGCTTCGTTATATAAATTCTTCTCATACCCAGGCTTTTAATTTCAGGCTTTCAACTGGCAGACCTCCGTACTGCCTTTTACTTATATCCGAATCTTCAGCCAGGATTTTAACCGAAAACCCTGCATTTATTAAAAGATTCAGATACTCCTCTTTTAATACAGCACCAGCGACACAGCCTGCAAGCAGTTCTGTGTCATTTTTAAGATCTTCGGGAAGCTCAGCCAGGAGGACCATATCCGAAACATACATCCTGCCTTCTGGCTTCAGCACCCGGAAGGCCTCCCTGAAAACCTTTTCTTTATCCGGTGCCAGGTTAATCACGCAATTGCTGATAATAACATCCACCGAACTATCATCAACCGGAAGAGCTTCAATATCCCCATGGCGGAACTCAACATTTAAATATCCATATTTTTGGGCATTAGCCTGTGCTTTTTCAATCATTTCAGGAGTCATATCGACTCCAATAACCTTTCCTGAGCTTCCGACTCTCTGTGCAGCAAGGAAACAATCAAATCCCGCACCTGAACCCAGATCAAGGACAATATCGCCGGGTTTCAGTTCCGCAAAAGCTGTAGGGTTGCCACAGCCAAGACCCAGGTTTGCATCCGGAACAGCCTGAACATCAGCTTCCGAATAGCCAAAAGATTTAGAAAGGTCTGCTGAGCTCGAATCACCGCAGCACCCACCGCCAGAACAGCAAGAGCCCCCTAAAGTTACAATTTCCTGATACTTCTTTTTGATAACTTCTTTTTTTTCAGTGGCATCCATTCTTTTACCCCATTCCTTATTTTTCAGATATTCCTTTTTTATCTTGAGATTTATTTTCGATTGGTTTTTTATCTTGAGATTTATTTTGAGATTTATTTTCAGTTGGTTTTTTATCTTGAGATTTATTTTCAGTTGGTTTATCCGTAATTTTGTTTTCAGCTAGATAATTAGTTTTCCCGTCAATGATATTGGTGATTAGGTTTTCAGTATTATCCGTAGAACAAAATCTGGAAACCTGCTGCCCATTACAACAGGGCTTTATATCCCTTATTCCAAGAGATTCAAGCAAACGCCCGATCTCCTCGTTTTTAATGCTGTAGATGATGTTTCGTCCCTTTCTTTCGTACTTTAAAATTCCAGCTTCGACAAGAACCTTCAGGTGCTTTGAAACCGTTGTCTGATCCTTATTTGTAAGGGAAGAAAAATCACAGGCGCAGTAACTGTGCTCCAGCAAGTAAGAAAGAATAGTAAGCCGTGTCTCATCTCCGAGAGCTTTAAAGAACTTTACTTTGCTATCAAGCATGATTATATGAGTATATGCGCATATGACCATATATATTTAATGAAAAGATGGGTAGTAGGATTTAAAGATACATGAAAAACAGGTGCAGGATGAGACCAGTAGGACACACTGATGCTGAATGGGACCAGTATATCCCCTAATATTCACTAATATCCACTAATATCCGCTAATATCCGCTAATATCCGCTAATATCCACTAATATTCCTTAATATCCATAACATCCTCTATTAACTTATTTCACCTCAAAAAATGAAAAGGTATTAAGGTTATTTGCAGGTATCAAGAAGCGACCTTTTCTTGCCGCCCCGCGCTTCGGTTGGATGAATAGGATCGACGTCTGCGACCTCTTCTCCTTCTTTCTTCTCCAGTTTTTCTCCCTTTTCCCCTTCTCTTCGTTCTTCCGGCATATACCCAACTCCTTTTATAATTTATTTATTCATTTATTTATTCATTTATTTATGGAAAGATTCTTTTCAGCAATTTCGTAACTTCATGCTGTCTTTTTATTTTGCCTTCAAAAAAGAAAAATATCCCATTCTGCCAGTACCCCATCAGAATAGACTTTTCCTTTCTTCAGGATGTTAGAATCTGCAGCTTCAGCTATGGCCATAGTTTGCAGTACCTTTTTGATTACCCCTCCTTTCTGCCAATCCAACCCACGGATCAGCCGAGTTTGGGAATTTTCCCTTAATTTAATTACACCCGCCAGATTTATTAAATTTTTGTGAAAAGGATAAAAGAACCTGGAAAAGTGGTCGTTCTTTTTCAAAAAATATGTCAAAAAGGCAGGCATTTATAATTTAACTAAAAAGATAGTGCAAAACAGGTAGAATTATTAAAATTATTTGGGAGAATATATGACTCAGTACCAAAATCCAGTGATGAATGTAAAATTGAAAATCACTGGATTTTATGATTGGTTACAATTCTCGTGAGAAGAATTTTGGATCGAAGTCTTTAGATCTCGAATATTGATTTTGATTAAAGACCTGATTCTTCTTGCGAATTCAGAATTTCAATCAAGAAATATAAAAATCACTAGATTTTGGAACAGAGTCGAATATATATCCCATTAATCATTATAAGGAGAACGTCCAAGCGGGAAGCCACATAGCTGAAAAACCTTTGTGAAGCTCCGTTATAGTTAAATTTATCGATTCATTTGTTCAGAAAATATGCTTTTACTCAGGAAAATGTGATCTCATGGCATATAGAATACTGGAAAAGGAAGAAATCGCCCCGTCGGTGCACAGAATGGTTATTGATGCCCCTGACGTGGCAAAAGCTGCAAAAGCCGGACAGTTCATAATCCTCAGGATTGATGAAAGGGGGGAAAGAGTTCCTCTTACAATTGCGGATTTTGAGAGCAAAACAGGCACAGTTACTGTAATTTATCAGGAAATGGGCAAGACAACAAAACAGCTTGCAAAGCTTTCTGCAGGCGATTCCCTTGAGGATTTTGTCGGCCCCCTCGGAACCCCTGCCGACGTAAGAAAACTTGGCACTGTAATTCTTGTAGGAGGAGGAGTAGGAGTTGCCCCTATCTACCCCCAGGCAAAGGCTTATACAAATGCAGGCAACAAGGTAATTTCAATTATCGGAGCCCGAAACAAGGACCTCCTGATCCTTGAAGACGAACTGGAGAAAGCCAGTTCCGAACTGTACATAGCAACCGATGACGGGTCAAAAGGGCACCACGGGTTTGTGACCGATATCATGAAAAGGATCCTGGACAGCGGCGAAAAGGTTGCAAGGGTTGTAATTATAGGTCCGCCAATCATGATGAAAGTGGGAGCAGGGGTTGCTTTCCCCTATGATGTGGAAATCCTTGTCAGCCTTAATGCCATAATGGTAGACGGAACAGGAATGTGCGGAGGATGCCGGGTTACGGTCGACGGAGAAACGAAGTTTACGTGTGTTGACGGACCTGAATTTGATGCCCGGAAGGTCGATTTTGTCCAGCTCATGAACAGGCTTGCAATGTACCGCGGCGAAGAGGCAAAAGCTGTGGAAAACTACGAAGAGAAATGCAAGTGCGGACTGCACTGAGAAGGAGGGGAGGAAAAATGCAAGAACTACACGGAGAAAAAACAGGAAACGCAAAGAAAGAAAGAACCCCAATGCCAGAGCAGCCTGCAGAAGAGCGCAGAAAGAACTTTAATGAAGTAACTCTCGGCTACACGAAAGAAGATGCCCTTGCCGAAGCTTCTCGCTGCCTCACCTGCAAGGACCCAAAATGTGTTGAGGGGTGCCCTGTGAATGTGGACATTCCTGGCTTTATTAAAATGGTCTGTGAGGAAAACTTCGAAGGGGCAATCGAGAGAATCAAAGCCACAAACGCTCTCCCTGCAATCTGCGGCCGCGTCTGTCCCCAGGAAACTCAGTGCGAAGCCCGCTGCGTACTCGGAAAGAAGGGTCAGCCTGTTGCAATCGGAAGGCTTGAGCGCTTCTGCGCGGACTATGAGCACGAAAAAGGCGTGAAGGCTCCTGAAGCTATGCCCCCAACCGGCAAGAAGGTAGCAGTTGTGGGTTCCGGCCCTGCCGGCCTTACTGCCGCGGCAGACCTTGCAAAGCTCGGCCACAAAGTAACAATCTTTGAGTCCCTGCACAAAGCCGGAGGAGTCCTGAGTTACGGCATCCCCGAGTTCAGGCTGCCAAAAGAAATTGTGCGGCAGGAAGTAGAGTACATCGAAAAACTCGGTGTAGAGGTCAAGCCCAATTATATCATAGGCAGGATCAAGACCCTTGACGAACTCTGCGACGATTTCGATGCCGTATTTCTGGGTACGGGTGCCGGACTCCCTAACTTCATGGGAATAGAAGGCGAAAACTTCAACGGCGTATATTCTGCAAATGAATTCCTGACCCGCGTAAACCTCATGAAAGCCTATGACCCCGAATACGACACAATGGTCAGGCTTGGGAAAAATGTGGTTGTAGTCGGAGGCGGAAACGTGGCAATGGATGCCGCTCGCTCTGCTCTCCGTCTGGGCGCAGAAGAGGTAAGCATAGTCTACCGCCGCGGAGAAGACGAGATGCCCGCCCGCCGGGAAGAAGTCGAGCACGCTAAAGAAGAAGGCATAACCTTCAGGCTCCTGACAAACCCTGTCCGCATCCTCGGCGACGAGAAGTTCAATGTAACAGGCGTCGAATGCATAAAAATGGAACTTGGCGAACCTGACAAGTCAGGTAGAAGAAGCCCTGTCCCTGTTGACGGCTCGGAGTTCCTTGTGCCTGCGGATGTTGTAGTTATTGCCATAGGCACCTCCCCCAACCCGATCATTTTCAAAGGCTCGGAAGGCCTTGAACAGAACAGGCGGGGAACTGTCGTTGCTGACGAGGAAACCGGTGCAACCTCCAAATGCGGAGTCTTTGCCGGCGGAGATATAGTAACAGGCGCAGCAACCGTAATCAGTGCAATGGGTGCGGGGAAGAAAGCTGCAAAGGCAATTGATGAGTTTTTGAAAAGAAATTAAGGTCAAAAGAGGAAAAAACAGAGAGCTGAAAAATATATTCAGTATCTCTTTCTTCCCATATTTTTTTCAACATAAAAAGTAGCTTACATCAGAACATTCCTTTTTTACCAAATTTGTAAATTCACCGTTAAAAACTCTAGATTGGCTTGAAATCAAAGGCTTTCCACAACTATCTTCAAAAGGACAATCAAAGCTACAATTAAAAAGAGCGTCCACACAAGTGGAAGCAGAGCTTTGAGCAGGAAATACAGTATTATTGCTATGAAGAGTAACTGAATTAAGGACAGTTTCCTTCTCCCCACACGCAGAAAACGACGATTAAATCCATGAGCCATGCTGTAAACCTTCCAGAGTTCTCTTTTTGTTATATGTATACTTCAATTCTTGTATTATATTTTTTGCCCGTAGATGATAATATATCCTGAAAAGCTTCCAGAATATTAACCCTAAATGAAATCAAAATTATTAAGTAGAGAACACAAAAAGTAAGATAGGAATTAAAACCCGGATGTTTTTCAAAAAAATTCCAGTCTAAATGTTTGGAAGTTCAGCAAGAAAATTAATTAACAGGTCTGCTGGGAATCGAACCCAGGTACGAAGCTCCGGAGGCTCCAATGATATCCGCTACACCACAGACCTTCATTGTGAAAAAGTTATGCTCGGTTAACTGACATATAAAGCGATGATCAGTTAACTGGCTATAGTGCCAAATAGCTTATAAATTTAATCCTCAATCAAATTATAAATATTTTCTTAAAGAAAGTTTATCAGAATAAACTTCCGGCAGGTTAACTTAAAACTCCCGAATTCGGTATTGAATTCAGGATCTTTGAATTCAGGATCTTATTCTGCCCATTTTTGCCCGTACTTTTCTTCAAACACGATTTCAGAAAGGGCCTTGCGTGTTGAAGTCCTCTCTTTTGAGACCGGTTCCCCGATAGCCAGCACGGCCATGAGTTCGAGTTTAGAGGAACACTCGATAATTGAATTGACCTTCTCGCTCTGGTTTAAGATCTCCCCGAGCCAGACCGCGCCCAGGCCAAGTTCACAGCAGGCAAGGAGCATGTTCTGGATAGAAGCCCCTATTGCCTGGATATCTTTAGTCCTGTTGTACGAATGTTCGGTATCCAGGAAAGCGGCAATAAGCAGGGGAGCTCCTGCAATAATACTGGAATAATGAGTGCATTCCGAGAGCTTATGGATGGTTTCAGGGTTCCTGACAACTATAAAGCGCCAGGGCTGGTTATTCAATCCGGAAGGAGCCCAACGACCTGCATTCAGGATTGTGTTGATTTCTTCCTTGCTGATGGGCCTGTCTGTAAACTCCCGGACACTCCGTCTGTTGAGGATCGTGTCAATGACTTTGCTTTCTCCTGTTACTGGCATATTTACTCTCCGGATTGAAGTTTCAATTTCAAATTTATGAACTTTCTGTTAAAAGATTAAAATCAAGTTATTAAACGTTACCGGCAAACAGTAAGGAATCACCCTCATGAAACCGAAAAAAGATAGAAAGACACAATAATCGAAAAAAAAGTCCGGAAAAAAAGAAGTCGGCCAGACCACCTAAATGGCCGGGCCTAAAAATGAAAAAAGAAACTTAAGGCTCAGTCGTCATCAATTTTCTTGTTGAGCCAGGGGATATTTGCCCTGATTTCCTTGCCGACAACCTCAAGCGGGTGTTCCTTTTCCTGGTTTTCCATGGCTTTGAGCACAGGGTGGTTGACCATGCCTTCGAGGATGAATTCTTTTGCAAATTCCCCGTTCTGGATCCTTTCAAGGGCTACGTACATGGCTTCGCGGGATTCTTCGTTGATGACCCTCGGGCCAACGGTCATGCCGCCGTATTCTGCGGTGTTGGAGACAGAGTGCCACATTCTCTCAAGCCCGCCTTCGTAGATAAGGTCCACAATGAGTTTGACTTCATGGCAGGTTTCGAAATATGCCATTTCAGGCTGGTACCCGGCTTCCACAAGCACCTCAAAAGCTGTCTTGATAAGCGAGGAAATCCCTCCGCAGAGGTCAACCTGTTCTCCGAAAAGGTCGGTTTCGGTTTCTTCACGGAAGGTAGTCTCGTAAACTCCTGCCCTGGTTGCACCGATACCCTTGGCGTAGGAGATAGCAAGTTCCCTTGCCTTTCCGGTTGCGTCCTGGTAGACTGCAATCAGGCCCGGTACTCCGATGCCTTCTGTGTAAGTTCTCCTGACAATGTGCCCGGGACCTTTGGGGGCGACCATGAAGACGTCCACATCTTTTGGAGGCACTATCTGGTTGTAGTGGATATTGAAGCCGTGAGCAAAAACAAGGGCGTTGCCGGCTTTCAGGTTGGGCTCAATCTGAGAATAGTAAACAGAGGACTGCTTTTCGTCCGGAAGGAGGATCATGATAACGTCTGCAGCTTTTGCAGCGTCTTCAACAGTCATAACCTTCAGGCCATCAGACTCAGCTTTTGCCCAGCTGGAACTGCCTTTCCTGAGCCCCACAACGACATTGAGCCCCGATTCATGGAGGTTCCTTGCGTGTGCGTGGCCCTGGCTTCCATAGCCCATTATTGCGATTGTTTTATCTTTAAGTGCATCAAAGGTAGTTTCATTATCATAAATTATCGTTGCCATTACTAAATTCTCCTGGTTGATTTTTCGGATTGATTTTTCTGATTGATTTTACGGATTAATTTTTCTGATTGATTTTACGGATTAATTTTTCTGATTGATTTTACGGATTAATTTTTCTGATTAATTTTTCTGATTAATTTTTCTGATTGATTCTTTAATTATGTAATGAGAATTCCCTGCATTATTCGGGGAAGTGTTCAAATTTCGAACACACATACTTCCCTGAAATTAAACAAACTGATTTTCGAAAAGTTACTGTCTCTGGGTCTGAGCAGCCTTCTGAGATGTAGAGAGAGGCCGGAAACCCGGAAAGTTTCTAAGAAGACCTTTTGAATTAGAAAAGGCTTCCGGCTGCCCCAATCTGTGAAAAAATAATTGAGCAGCTACCTCTCTTTACCTGCCCTTAATATTTAAACCTTCTTTGACCCGCGCACCAGTGCAATCTTGCCTGTCCTGACCAGTTCCTTGATCCCGAACTGGCGGAGAAGTTTTTCAATTGCCTGGATCTTGCCTTCGTCCCCTGTAACTTCAACAGTCATGGACTTCGGAGCAACATCCACGATCCTGGCCCTGAAGATATTTGCAATCTGAATAATCTCTGCCCTTGTGTTCACATCGGCTGCGACCTTAATAAGGACAAGTTCCCGCTCAACCGCATCGTCACCTCCGATATCCGTGACCTTGATAACGTCTATGAGCTTGTTGAGCTGTTTTGTTACCTGTTCGACCACATGGTCATCCCCCTGAACCACAATAGTTATTCTCGAAATATCAGGGTCTTCAGTAACTCCCACAGCCAGGCTGTCGATATTATATCCACGCCTTGAGAACAGCGAAGCCACTCTGGAGAGCACACCGGACTTATTTTCCACAAGAACTGCAAGTGTGTGTTTCATCAGTGTTCCTCCATGTCAATGATCTCGTTAATTGCAGCTCCTGCCGGCACCATGGGGTAGACATTTGCTTCGCATTCAACAATCACGTCGACAACAGCAGGTCTGCCGGACCTGATAGCCTCTTCGATTGCAGGCCTGACTTCGGACGGCTTTTCTGCGCGCAGCCCGAGAGCTCCGTAGGCTTCAGCAAGCTTTACGAAGTCAACACTGCCCTTGATAAAGGTGTAGGAATACCTCTTGTCGTAGAAGAGTTCCTGCCACTGCCTGACCATACCCAGATAACCGTTGTTCAGGATCACGGTAACAACCGGGATATCGTTCTGGACCACAGTTGCGAGCTCCTGAGAGTTCATCTGGAAAGAACCGTCACCTGAGATATTGATAACGGTTTTATCCGGCCTGCCGACCTTGGCGCCCATGGCTGCAGGGAACCCGTATCCCATTGTGCCAAGCCCGCCTGACGTAAGGAAGGTACGAGGCGTACTGTATTTGAAGAACTGAGCCGCCCACATCTGGTGCTGTCCAACTTCCGTAACTATGATTGCGTCCTTGCAGGCTTCGGATATCTGCTCGATAACAAACTGAGGCATTATTACATCCGTAGACACCTGACTGTAGCCAAGAGGATATTCCTTTTTCCACTGATTTATCTTTTCAATCCATTCCGCGGAATTGCAGCGCTGGATATATTTAATCAGGGATTTAAGTACCTGTTTTGCATCCCCGACAATAGGGACATGCACCTTTACATTCTTGGAAATCTCGGCAGGATCAACATCAATATGGATAATCCTGGCGTTGGGGGCAAAAGACTCGAGTTTACCGGTCACGCGGTCGTCAAACCTTGCTCCCACGGCAATGATAAGATCGGACTCCTGAATTGCATAGTTTGCATATTTGCACCCGTGCATCCCCAGCATTCCGACATAGAGAGGATGTTCAGTCGGGATAGAGCTTATACCCATAAGAGTGGTAGTAACCGGAGCCATGATAGTCTCGGCAAGCTCAATGAGTTCTGCACTCGCGTTCGAACTTATTACTCCCCCTCCTGCGTAGATTATAGGCCTGCAGGAGTTTGCAATTTCTTCGGCGGCTCGTTTTATCTGCTGAGTATTACCCTTGTAAGTGGGCTTATAGCCTCTAAGCTCTACCTTGTCAGGATATTGTAAGTCAATCTCTATATTCTGTACATCCTTTGGAAGGTCAATTAATACCGGGCCAGGCCTTCCGGTGGATGCTATGTGGAAGGCTTCTTTCACAATCCTCGGGATTTCCTGTGGATCCTGTACGAGATAATTGTGCTTGGTAATTGGCTGAGTAATGCCCGTAATATCTGCTTCCTGGAAAGCATCGTTTCCGATAAGGGATCTTGGTACCTGGCCGGTTAAGGCTACAATTGGCACTGAGTCCATATATGCAGTAGCAATACCTGTTACCAGGTTGGTTGCTCCAGGGCCTGAAGTAGAAACACAGACCCCGGTCTTTCCAGTAGCACGAGCATACCCGTCCGCAGCATGAGCCGCTGCCTGTTCGTGGCGTACGAGTATGTGGCGCAGATCTGAATCATAGAGTTCGTTGTAGAAAGGAATGATCTGCCCTCCGGGGTATCCGAAGAGAGTGTCAACTCCTTCCTTTTCGAGGCACTTTATAAGAGCCTTTGCGCCGTTGACTTTTTCTGTTGACCCGGTTGTCATTATTTATCTCCTTATTTATTTCTTGAGATTTGGTCTAACTGGACACTCACATTTCAGGTGAGCACCTTTCCAGTTAGGGTGTGTTTATAAGAAATACTTTTTTATCTACCTTATCTCTCACACTCACACTTTTTTTATTGCGAATTCTGCAAATACATCATAATCAATCATGTTATATATGGTTGAGGGTTTCTCCGGGTATTAAGAGTGTCAGAGATCCCCAATTTCAAAAATTTCTTCAAACAGGAAAAAGAAGAGAGGACAGAAAAGTCCTCCTGAGAACCCTTTGAAGTTCCGCATCCTTTTATGATTTACTCTACCCGGATAAGGCGGTTCATCCCGTTCATTACGGCTTCTACAGAGGCCATGATAATGTCCGTTCTTGCTCCGCTTGCGGTAATTACCTTTCCGTTCTTGGAGAGTTTTACCCTTACCTCTACAAGGGCGTCAGTTCCGCCGGTAATTGAGTCTACATGGTACTCTTCAAGGATAATGTCTTCAGCACAGGAACTTACAGCTACTCGGATAGCATTGATCACAGCATCCACAGGTCCGTTTCCGATTCCAGCCTGTACGATAACTTTGTCTTTTACATTGAGCTTTATGGAAGCGGTTGGAGTTACCCGGTTGCCAGATACAATGGTGAACTCTTCTAATTTTACCAGAGGTTCCTTGTAAATATCAAGCACGGTTTCTGCGATGGTCTGCAGGTCAGCATCGGTTATATGTTTACCCTGATCACCCATCTGCTTGACTCTGTTGAAGATTTCTTCAGTCTGAGCCTCATCAGCCTCAAGCCCCGTTTCCTTTAAGGCAAGAGTAATAGAGCTCCGTCCAGCATGTTTACCAAGTACGATCTGGCGCTGCCGTCCGATATATTCGGGACTCATCGGCTCATAGGTTGCTTTGTCAGCCAGAAGCCCGTGCACATGAATTCCTGCTTCGTGAGTGAACGCATTTCCCCCTACAAGGGCTTTGTTAGGGGACACGGGAATTCCGGTCAGCCGGCTTACAAGCCTCGAAGTCCGGTATATCTGCTCATGCTTGATGCCGGTGTCATATTTATAGAGCCACTCCAGGTTCATTACAACTTCTTCAAGAGCAGCATTTCCAGCTCTTTCCCCTAAACCATTAATTGTCACATGTGCCTGCTTTGCTCCTGCAGCCAGCGCAGCAATTGTATTTGCAGTTGCTAAACCGAAGTCGTTGTGGCAGTGAATGCTTATAGGAGCTTTCAGGGAGGAAGACAGGTCCCGGAAAATCTCGGTGGTCTTTTCAGGCACCAGAAGCCCTACAGTATCACAGAAACATAACCTGTCAGCTCCGGCGTCGATTCCGTCAGCATAAATGGCTTTTAAGAACTCAGGGTCTGCCCGCGAGGCATCTTCTCCACTCAGCTCCACAATCAGGCCGTGGTCTTTAGCATACTCAGTGACCTCGGCTGCGATCTGCCTTACTGCATCCCGGTCCTTTTTGATTTTCGTCCTGATATGCAGATCCGAAACCGGAGCTACAAGGTGGATTGAATCGACGTCGCATTCAAGAGCATGGTCAACATCCATTTTTACAATCCGGCAGTAGCTGCAGATTTCGGCATTGAGCCCTGCGTTCGCTACAGCCTTGATGGATTCCCTTTCACCTTCGGAAGTAATTGCAGAGCCTGCCTCGATTACAGAGACTTTCATCTCATCAAGGGCCCGGGCAATTAAGAGTTTCTTCTCTTTGGTCAGGGCTACGCCAGGTGTTTGTTCACCATCTCTCAAAGTAGTATCAAGAAAGCGAATATTTTCGAATAATACAATCCCTCAGTTTTGGTGTTTATTGCAATAGATTAGTTCTGCACGACAGAATATAATATAAATACTATTTTATAGTATTTTGAATTATTTTATATTATTTTATCGCATTTTGCAAAACCCATTTTATTATATTACAGATATTTTAGCTCAGAATCCCCGTTCTATCCGGGAATCTCCCCGAATTTATTCCCGGGCTCTCTGAAACTTCTCTTCAATAGGTAGACCATAGTATTTTTAGTTTCCAGTTAACAATACCCCTTACTTATAAAAAAAGTAAAGGCCAGCACAGGTCAGAAGCTTTGCAGTCCGAAAACTGAAAAGAGAGATAAATGGGATCCTGAGAGTTTCTCGCAAATCTGCAGGAACAGCCAATAGCAGTTGCTCCTGCGGAAACACCTTTGAAGATTACCCTTAAGAAAACTGTCCGTACAAGTTGCACTGCAGGAAAATGGTCCTGCTGTGCTCCCGGCAATTATCCTTAAAAAATTGAGAATGAGGATTTAGAAATATTTTTGGACATTTTCGATTGCCTTCACAATGAGGGAAACGCAAGCTTCTATATCTGCCGTATCCAGAACTTCCACTGGAGAGTGAATATAGCGTGTGGCTATACTAACCGTACCTGTAGGAATGCCTTCCTTTGTGAGGTGTATTGACGTAGCATCGGTGGTGCCGCCAGAACCTACGCCCAGCTGATAGGGTATCTCATTTGTATCAGCGGTTTCCCGGAGCCATCTGAGAATCTGGGGATGAGCTATAAGACCCCTTCCCGAAGCGTCTGCTACAGTTATTACGGGTCCTTTTCCCAATTCAAGAGCTGAATCGGTCTTGCTGATACCCGGATGATCTCCCGGGATAGTTGTATCAAGGGCAAGGGCAACATTCGGACAGAGCCCGAAAGCACAGGTTTTTGCTCCTTTGAGCCCTACTTCTTCCTGAACCGTGCCCACGGCATAAACATTTGCTTCAATTTTACGTTTGTGGAGCTGTTTCATGACCTCAAGGAGAATTACAACTCCTGCGCGATTATCAAAAGCCTTGGAGGTAACCTTCCCGTTTGCCAGGGGTACGAATGCCCTGTCAATTGAAGCTGCGGTGCCTATCTCGATTCCCAGATTGCCGGCATCCTCTCTGTCTTTTGCCCCTATGTCGATAAACATATCCTCAAGTTTCACGGGTTTTTTCCGGTCCTCATCTTTCATTACATGAGGAGGTTTGGAACCTATAACTCCAGGGATGGCACCCTTTTTGCCATGAACCACGACTCTCTGGTTCAGAAGAGTCTGGTCAAACCATCCCCCTATCCCGACAAAGCGCAGGAATCCGTTATCATCGATATATCTGACCATTAACCCTATTTCGTCCATATGGGCAGCCAGCATTACAGAAGGCCCTTTTCCCTCTTTAACGGCAATGAGGTTCCCCATGACATCTTCCCGCATACTTTCAACATAGGGTTCGAGCTCTTTTTTAAACAGTTTCCGGACGTCACCTTCAAAACCGGAAATTCCGTGGGCGTTTGTGAACATTTCGAGAAGAGATTTTATTTCGTCAAGGTTTCCGCCTTTTTCCATATTTGCTTCCATATAAGAAAATCTCCTGAATATTGGTTTAATCTGGAGTGTTAGTCTGAGTGCGCACATCTTAATTCTGGTGGATGCTTATTCAGTTTGAAGTGCACTCAATTGATTTGCTAAATAATCTGTTTAATATAACATATTATAAATGCCCATTTATGATTATCCTTTGCTGAAAGACTTTTGAGGCTTTTTAGTCCCCGTAGGTTTAACACATGTTTCGTGGCCGCGACCATGTTCGGCCCATAACTTTTCCACATGATCTTTTCTATATTAATTTAATTGTTCGGATGTCTTTATTTAAGTTTAACTTGTTGTTGAAGTTTTTGGCAGGAGCTTTTAAGCTACTTTCTGAGGGGGGATTATTTTCGGAAGCTGTAAGGACAGAAACATTAAAATCATTTCAGGTTTATTGAGGACTCAGGTGAAAATTATATGACTTCAGAATTACCTCCTCAAATCCAGAACCAGATAGCACAGCTTCAGCAGGTCCAGCAGCAAGTTCAGGCTCTGACCATGCAGAAATCTCAGATTGAAGCTATGCAGAAAGAGTCCAAAATGGCTCTTGACGAATTAGAACGACTGGCTGACGATGCGGTTGTCTACCGTAATGTCGGAGAACTGGTAATAAAAACAAGCAAAGAGGAGTCAGTTTCAAAACTTAAAGACAGAGAAGAAACCCTCTCACTCAGGCTTCAATCTATTTCCAGGCAGGAAGAAAGGCTCACTACCCGCTTCAAACAGCTTCAGGAGCAGATCCAGCAGGCTCTTGGACCCAGAGCACAATAACCTTTTATTTTTCTTTTGCGTAAATAGAATGCAGGACATAACTATAGCCATAATGGCTATAGTTATAAGATCTATAGCTCTAACGGCTATAGATAGAAATGGAGATTGTGCCGAAATCCCGGAACTCCGGGAATTTTGATACCTATAAAAAACGGTAGCCAGAGTGGACAATGCAAGTTGATGAAGCGGAGTTTTACAACCGGCTCCTTGACTATCGAAACATTTTATATTTGTGTCATCGGAATGCAGATCCGGATGCTGTTAGCAGTGCTTTTGCCCTTTCTGAGGCACTGGGAGGTACGGTAGGGCTCGTAGACGGTTGCAACCGTGTAGCTACCGTACTGATCGACAGGCTCGGAATAGAGGTAGTGGATAAGCCAGACCCTGCAAATTATGGTTTTGTTGTCGTGGTTGATACTTCGACAAAAGCGCAGCTAAACGATATCGAGCTGACCAGTTACTGCGTAATTGACCACCATACAACCACCGCCCTTACCGAGAATGCAGAATTTTACCTGCACCGGAACACGACCTCGACTGTAGAGATAGTATATGATATTTTGAAAGCAATGGGAGCCCCGATTAACCGAAGGGTAGGAATCGGTATGCTCACAGGAATCGTAACAGACACCGGGCATTTCAAGCACGCATCAGTTGATACTTTCCGAACAGTGGCGAAAATCATTGAGGCTAGCGGAGTTGAATACGGGGAAGTGCTTGACCTGATGGCTGCCACCCCACAGGATATCTCAATGCGCATAGCTATCCTGAAAGCAGCAAGCAGGGTTGAACTCGAGAGGGTAGGAAATATGCTTATAGCTACTTCTCACGTGAGTTCTTTCGGAGGCTCGGCATCTTCCATGCTTATTAACATCGGAGCTGATGTGGCTTTTGTTGGCACTACCAAAGGAGAAAGTGTCAGGGTAAGTGCAAGGGCAAAACGCGATGCTGTAAATGTCGGGGTTAACCTTGGCCAGCTGATGGAAGATATCAGTAATGAATATAATGGCACAGGAGGCGGACATTCAGGAGCTGCTGGAATAGATATAATCGCTAATATGGAAGAAGTGCTGCACAAATGCAGGGAAATGACAAAGAAAATCCTTGAAAATTCCCTTGGAACAACCTCAACAGAGATTTCTGAGGATGAAGTTGAAGTCAATGAAGATGAATAGATAATAAAAAGTGGTTAGAATAACTATAATTGTTCCCAATGCCTGAAAAATATTATTTTTCGGCATATGTTTCCAATTAAGTATATTTTTTCCAATTCAGCATATTTTCCCAATTCAGTATATTTTTCCAATTCAGTATATTTTTCCAATTCAGCATATTTTTCCAATTCAGCATATTTTTCCAATTCAGCATATTTTTCCAACTCAGCATATTTTTCCAAGTACCTTTTTTAATTTAATCTGAAAAATATATTTTTTTAGATTTGATAACAACAACTATTATTAATATGAGAATCCAACTTAATCTTCACATTATCATATCTACCGGAAGGTCGTATCCGCCCGGAAGTACCTCGATCTTCCGGAATGAAAAACCAGCGTCAACTACCCGCTAAATCTAAAGATTTAACGGGTTTCCTGCTGTGGGTTTATGAAATGAGAGATATCGTCGTTAAAGCATGACCTTAAAGGGGCATGAAATGAAAAATATACGCACGAGAAGGTCGAAAGAGACGCGACCTGAAAATGAAAGGTCTCAATATAAAGAACACAGAGCGTGAAAAAAATGCCAGAATACTGGGATCCTGAAATCGAGACAATGCCTGTAGATGATTTGAAAAAGTTGCAGGAAGAAAAACTGAAAAAACTCGTACATTACGTGTATGAGAATTCTCCATTTTACAGAAAAAGGTTTGACGAACACGGCGTTCGCCCGGAAGACATCCGGACTCTCGAAGATATTAGAAAGTTACCTTTTACTTTTAAGCAGGATCTCAGAGATACATACCCTACCGGAATGTTTTGCGTCCCGAACTCAAAGCTCACCCGCTTCCACGCTTCCTCGGGCACAACGGGCAAACCGACGGTAGTCGGGTACACCCGCAAGGATATTGATGACTGGGCAGAGTCCCTGGCCAGGGCGTTCACATCCGTCGGGGTGGGGAAAGACGACATCCTCCAGGTAAGTTACGGGTACGGACTTTTTACAGGCGGACTCGGCGCCCACTATGGAAGTGAAAAAGTTGGAGCAACCGTCCTCCCTGCAAGTTCGGGAAACACCGAACGCCAGCTTGAACTCATAAAAGACCTTGGTACGACAACTATAGCCTGCACTCCTTCT
The DNA here is from genome assembly GCF_000979975.1 of Methanosarcina sp. 1.H.A.2.2. Classification (NCBI taxonomy): domain Archaea; kingdom Methanobacteriati; phylum Methanobacteriota; class Methanomicrobia; order Methanosarcinales; family Methanosarcinaceae; genus Methanosarcina; species Methanosarcina sp. 1.H.A.2.2. Next base: position 6,478 of record NZ_JJQL01000063.1, on the reverse strand, counting down.
TACTTTTTATACATGATTGAAACTGCAAGGAAAGAAGGCATCAGTATCAGGAACGATACAAAATTAAAGAAGGGATTTTTCGGGGCTGAACCCTGGTCTGAGGAACTCAAGAAACGAATAGAAGATGAATCAGGGATTAAAGCCTACGATATCTATGGAACTTCAGAACTCAGCGGCCCCCTCTTTACAGAATGTAAGGAACAGTGCGGCATCCATATCTGGGCAGACCTGTTCCTGGTAGAGATACTGAATCCCGAAACAGGAGAACCTGTTCCTGATGGAGAAACAGGGGAACTCGTAATCACCACCCTTGCAAAAGAAGCAAATCCCCTTATTCGCTACAAGATAAGGGACCTTACCAGAAAACTTTCGGAGCCCTGCAAATGTGGCAGGACCCACCCAAGGATCACACGTATCAGCGGGCGCTCAGACGATATGATTATCGTGCGCGGCATTAATGTATTCCCAGGACAGGTCGAGTCGGTTTTGATGAATATCCCTGAAGTAGGGAACCATTTCATGATTATCGTGGACAGGATAGGACCCCTCGACTCAATGAAGGTCCAGATCGAAATGCATGAGTCTGCCTTCAGCGACCGGATGTCGGACATGATGGCACTCAAAAAGAAAATCGCAGGCGCTTTAAAGAGCGTGCTGAACCTTGCAGTAGAGGTAGAGCTTGTGGAACATGGTTCTCTGCCGCGTTCGGAAGGGAAATCAAAGAAAGTCATCGATAAACGAAAGATCTGAAGTTTGAAATCTGAAAATTAAAAGGTCAAGAAATTTAAAATTCCAGAAAAAAGGAATGCCCGGGAAAAACTATAGAGTAATGCTTCCCTCCGGGGATTCCTAATTTCGGTTCCTTTTTTAAGCCCCTCTTTTAAATCCGGAACGGGTCTTTATACTGTTAAAACAATACATATATAAACTTAAAATATACACAGAAACTTATATTATATTCTGAGAAAAATATTGAGAAAAGAAGGAACTGAAAAAGAAGGAACTGAAAAAGAAGGAACTGAAAAAGAAGGAACTGAAAAAGAAGGAACTGAAAAAGAAGGGACGGAAAAAAATTAAAGAATCTTAATTAATTCGATAGAAAAAAGAATAAAAGATGTAACAGAATACGGGATAAAAGGTATGGGTGCTGGAATGGAAGACAAAATTATAAAACAAATTTCCCTTTTTGCGGAAAACAAACCTGGCAGACTTGCAAGTGTGGCAAATAAATTGAAAAGCGCCGGCATAAATATAAGGGCATTTACCATTGCCGAGTCCGGAGACTTCGGGATCATTCGCATGGTTGTGGACAGGTCAGACTATGCTCACAGTATACTCCATGATGCCGGGTTCACAGTTTCAGAAACCAGCGTTCTTGGAATCGAAATGGAAGACGTCCCCGGCAGCATGTCCCGGATTGCGGAAGTTTTCGGAGAAGCTAATATCAACCTTGATTATGCCTATGCTTTTGTCACCAGGGAACAGAAAGCCCTTCTTATAGTCCGGGTAAACGAGATTGAAAAGGCGGTAAAAACGCTGGAAGAGAACAATATAAAACTAATCGGCAAGAAGGAACTTGAAAAGATCTGATTTTGATCGTGCACCGGATTTTCCGGGAAGACAACTTTAAAGAAAAAAACAGGAAATAATCCAGAGCCCGACACATTATATTGATGTGCCGGAGCAATCTGGAAGTTCTCTTTTTACAGATTCTTGCCTGAGTGGCAATTGATATATATAGAAGATTTTGCAGCCAGGAGAGACTTGTAGCCGTAAGTATTTATAAGAGATTTTCTGAGCCTCTCCTGTGTAAATAAATATACATACAATAGATATACATCCAATACTCGGAATAGATATACATCCAATATTCGACAGGTCGATATAAAAAGTAAAACATTTTTCCGGATACTATTTTTGAAACTAGAAGATCTACTTTAAAATTTTTGACAATGTGTACATATATTCGAGATCTCGGTTCAGAAATCAGTAAGAGATCGTGTATGGAATAACAGATATTGGAGATTGGTTTAAAAATATGGCAAAAAACGGCATCGGAAAAATATTCCAAAAATATAAAACACCTGCTGAATGCAGGATACCATTATAAATATAAAAAGAGCAAACAGAAAAAGACTTTTTTGAGAATAAAAAAGGCAATCCATACAACAGTAAACAGGGATTTGACCGACAAAAAAGTAAAGTCAGCCGGTTTGACTAAAATGACAGAGAATAAAAATAGCTTGCAGGAAAATACTCAAAACCTTTCAAAGAATAAACTTGGCGGATCTCATACTACAATTATTGGAGGGAGAGCTGGAAAAAAACTCATAAAGCTTGTAAGCCAGCACCCCGAAATAAAAAAAGTAATTCCGTCAGTAATTTCCGTAAAAGGTGTTGCAGGAGGAAAACTGGCTGGAAAAGTCCTGCGTACTGACGCCAGAGGGAACCTGAGGCTATTGCTATCAGAAGGGAGAAGTTTCCAGGAAGTCAGGCTGGTGACAACAGTTGGTACCGCTGATGAAGGGGACAGAATCATGAACGAATTAAATGAGATCTTAAAAAATGCCCTCTGAGGCGTTGAGGGAGAGGTTATTACTTGGCATTCATAGGGGTTGACCACGGAACAACAGCGATGCGTTTTGCACTTATTGGGGATGAAAAGGTTCTGACCTTTGAACTCGGAAGGGCTGAAGCGGCTGCAATGTCAGAAAACGAAATTCTGGAATCCATTGAAAAAGAGTTTGGAATCAAGATTGGAGACATCGACCTGATCGCTCTGACCTACTCTATGGGAGACGGCTTTTCTGCAATCAAGGACGTAAGGAAACTTGAAGGGAGAGGGCTTCAGAGTACCGAAGGTGCAGGAAAAAAGACAGGAGGAGGCACACGAGTATTTGATGCCGTCAGAAACTCCGGAATTCCGGCAATAGCAATTCCTGGCCTTCACGTGGGAAGTAAAGTAGATCCGAGAATGAAGGTCTTTTCCCATCTCACAAGCCCGGAAAAGCTTGGGATTGCATATCATATCCGGTGTCTTGGCTATGAAGACTTTGTAGTTTCCGATATAAGTTCTAACACTGTGACCCTTGCAGTTGCTTCAGGAAAAGTAATTGGTGCAATTGACGCCTGTATTTTTGCTCCGGGAGTTCACCACGGACCTCTGGACCTGCAGGCAATCAGGAACGTTGACGACGGGCGCCAGACAGCAAACCAGGCTTTTATAGAAGCAGGGACCCTGAAGATGACTCCATATAAAGACAGGGAAGAACTGCTCAATGCAGCCGAAAAAGGAGAAAAACCTGCCCTGCTTGCCCTTGATACGATAGCCCTTTTTGCAGCCATGGAAATCGTTTCGATGCAGCTTCTCATGAAAGACTATGGGGTTACCGGAGCAGTCTTTCTGGCAGGCTCGGTCGGGGAAGTAGAGTACGTACAGAAAAAGATCTGCACACACCTGGACCAGGAGTGCCGGAGCCTCGGGAAGTGGCACGCTGCAATCGGCTGTGCCGAGATAGCAAGGGACGTTTCTGCCGGAAAAAAACAGATCCTCGGGGTAGATGTCGATTATCCTTAAAGAGTGGAGAAAGGCTATCCTTAAAGAGAAGAATCAGGTCTTTTCCACAGATTCTTCATACTCTTCTTCATTATATTCTTCGAACTCCGAGGCTTCAAGTTTTCCCTCTTTGACTTCATCATCATAACCACTCATGCGATTTTTGCCCATGAGAATGACATAATCCGCAGAGTTCTTGAGCGCGGTGGAAAATCCGGGCTCAACCCCAAAGATAATGGTCTCTTTCCCATGCTCGTTTGCTTTGTTCAGGAGCGGTTTGAAATCCGCATCTCGGGTCACGATTGCAAGGGTATCTATGTTGGGGTTGTAGACCAGTTCCATGCCCTCCACTGCGAGGCGCACATCCACATCACTGGAACAGATGATGGGCTCAAGGCCATGGTTTTCAATAGCCTCGACAAGCTTGTCAGAGGCGTACTGGTTCAGGAAAACACGTCCAATCTTAATATTCCCGTAATCTTTCAGAACGTCCCTTATTTCCTCAAGATTTACATCAAACTCTTTTCTGAGGATATTCGGCCCATCCACCAGAAGTCCTATTTTCCTCCTGCCGACTTCTTTCTTAGTACGGAGGTATCTAGAAATGGAATCAAGTCCGCTTTTTACAGGCTTCATTATTAATGTCCTCTGTGATCCTTACAGTTTTACTCGACCTGCATCTTTTTACTTTTAATGCTCCCGATCATCGGGGAGAATTGATCTGAGGGCAGTAGAGATTCCAGCAGCCCTCTCATGTCAATCGGTACTGAGATTTTGCTTTAACCTTCGAAAGACCGCAGTTTTAGTGTTCATAGCCATGAGTTTACAACTATGGTTTATCAGGTTTAAAGCTTGATACCCGGCAGTTCGGGTAATAATCTGTTATATCTAAATATTTGCTTTTCTGTAGTAAAACATTTGCATACTTTGACAATTAAAGGTCTTAATTTTGCCTGATCTGAGAGATTGGACTAAAAACCTGATCTGCCCTGGAAAAGGTAAGGTATGAGATATAATTGTATGAGATATAATTAAACCTCTCAAAATTAAACGATCTAACTATAAAACACGATATATATTTTATATAATTATAATTTATCGGAAAAGGGGCCTTTTTTAACTTCCCGAATGATGTAAGGGGACTCCAGAAGTTCAAAGAGATTTTCAGTTTTTCTTCCCTTCTTCTGCCTGCTATACCGGATTTCTCCTGACTGCTGGAGGAAAACTTCATAGATCCTCATAAACTGCTCGAACTCCGACTCCGTAAGCTCTATTAACCCTTCTCTCCCCGCTAACCAGTCATAGACCTGCAGAAGGACAATTTCTCTTACTCTTTTTAGACCTTCTTCTTCAGGCTCTTCAGGTGCTTTTTCAAAGTAGAGAGTGTTTTTCAGCTTCGGAGACCAGGCTGCAAAAACCCGCCTGAAATTTAAAACCTGTATTGGAACTTTTTCCCCGGGGTCGGGCCTAGTATAATAATACCTGTCCTGAGAAAAAATCTCTCCTTCCAGACTCACCACCTGCCGGTATACCTCGATTTCAGATATTTTTCATGGATTTTCTTCATACGAAAACCCATGTAAAGCCCTACGAAGAGTCCGCTCAGGTGAGCTGTGTGGGCTATCATATCCGACGAATTGACCATTAGAAAATCAAAAGCAGCAAACAGCAATAAGGCATGCTTTAAACGCATAGGGATAAAATATACATACACCCTTATATTTGGCTCAAGTACGGTAAGGGCTGCAAAAACCCCATAAATCGCTCCGCTAGCCCCAATCATAGGACCAGGGTAAATGTTGAAAATAGGCCGGCTTAAGAAAGTGTACCCTATTGCAGATAGAATTCCTGCAGTGAAAAAGATCCCCAGGAGTTGTTTATTCCCTACCCTTCTCTCGAGTGCAGTCCCGAAGAAATACAGGACGAGCATATTAAAAAAAAGATGCCATAATCCGTTGTGCAGGAAAATGTATGTGACAAGCGTCCATGGCCTTGCCAGTATAGAACCGGGATCAAACTGAAAAGCGCTTATATAGAGAGACCCCATGCCCGGAACCATTTCCAGAAAAAAAGAAATTACGCACAGGGCAATAATTGCCATCGATGGGCTTGTAGAAACAGAACTTTTGATTCTGTCGGTTGTTCCGCCTCGAGACTCGTATGGTGTATCACGGTTAAACATGTTCCAGTTACTCTCTATTTTAATCCAGTATAAAAGTATTGAATAAAATCACCTGAATAATAAGGCAAGTTTTAAAAGGCAACTTAGAATGTCTCAAAGTGGATCAGGAAATGTTATTCAGATACAAGATGTTGTCCAAACACAAGAATATTATCCAAACATAAGCTCAGGAACAAATAACAGGTACGTAAATTGATCCATAGCAAGGTTCATAGCCTGAAAAAGCTGCCGTAAGAGAATCTCATACTTTAAGCCGATCCCAAAAATTCATGTTATAAATTTAGAAGTTCTTACATTTTGAATCCTGTACTTTAAATCTCAAATATTGAAAAACCCGATAAGCAAAGTGATTAACTGCAAATTTCAGAAAATCAAATTGATTGGTTTTGACCCCCAACTTTGGAAACAAGCAATCTTGAATCTCGAACTTTTTTAATGTAATAATGTAATGGTATGATTCCATGATATTAATAGTATCAGGCTTCCAGAAGCAAGTCCAGAACTATTTTTAAATAAGGATGAATATTATTTAAATCAAAGAATTTATTGATAAATATTCAAATGTGAGAATCATATTTATTCCTTTCCTGAAAAAAATCATGAAAACGGTTTACAGCGTTTACTGTGTAAATTGGTTTAGGGAACGTACCGATATAAATAAGTTTTGATATTTTCATAAGAAAAAAAAGTATAATAATTATAATTATTATTATGAATATTAGACTGTCTCTTATACACAT
>NZ_JJQL01000041.1:0-59381 GCF_000979975.1 Methanosarcina sp. 1.H.A.2.2 | reverse complement strand
CTGGAACCTTGCAAGGGCTGTCACCTTCATGAAGGCAGCTGTTGCAGTTTCCACTATCCCCTGTCACGTTGACATGGGTATGGGTGTCGGCGGAATTCCAATGCTTGAGACTCCTCCAATCGATGCCGTTACAAGGGCAAGCAAGGCAATGGTCGAAATTGCCGGCGTCGACGGCATATAGATCGGAGTCGGCGACCCAATGGGTATGCCGATTTCCCACATTATGGCTTCCGGTATGACCGGGATCAGGGCCGCAGGCGACCTTGTCGCAAGGATGGAATTCTCAAAGAACATGAGGATCGGAGAAGCCAAGGAGTACGTCGCAAAGAAGCTCGGAGTCAGCACCATGGACCTCTCAGACGAGCACGTCATGCGTGAACTCCGTGAAGAGCTTGACATCGGTGTCATTACCTCCGTGCCTGGCGCAGCCAAAGGCATTGCAGCAAAGATGAACATCGAGAAGCTTCTCGACGTCAAGATCAACTCCTGCGATCTCTTCAGAAAACAGATTGCTTAAGATGGACTGGTTCAGGCTCCGGCCTGTACCTTCCTCCATGCAATGGAAAAACGGGAGAAAGCAAAAAAACGCTAAAAGCCGTCAAAATGCTTCAATATCTCCGGGAAACCGCTCTGGAAGATTCCTTCCTGACCCGTGTTCCGGGGATATATCCCTTCCGTCTTTTCCATTTTATTTTTTGGAATTTTATTCAAATCCCTGTTTTTCTTTCATTCAATTCTTAATTTTTCTATTGTCGATTATTCTTTTTTATTTTATGCAGTCATTTTTCTTCGGTTTTCCGATCTGCAGTTTTTCTTTCAGGGTACAATTGTTTAAATTCCGGACTTCCTTTCCGGTTGTTTTCAGTCAGGTTGTTCTGTAATTTTTATTTTTTTGTAATGTAATCTGCTTGATACGATATATTTATATATTTATACGTGCTTTTATTTATTAGCAAATCAAATTTACTTGATTTGCTTAAAAAAGTGCCATTTTAAATCTCCATAATTCGGTAGACTCCTGAAATAATTTGCCTTTGAACCTCCATTCTTTTTTTCCTTTTTTGTCTCCCTGAGTTGATTCTTTCTTTCTTCATCCCTTCTCTTTTTCTTTCTTCCATCCATTTCGGTTTTCCTTTTTTTGATTCCCTGCGCCCTGATACGGAAATCTCTCGAGTGCCTTCAGGGATTTTTATTGCCAGCCCAAAGTTTATCCGTTGATACGATAATTATGCAGGAAATCCAAACCTGCAGGTAAATGCATGAACAGATCCTCATTTCTTGTTTTCATACCTGATTCTACGGTTTATCTTACATTCTGGTGAGAACCATGGCTGACACAATTCACTGGGCGGACTTCATAGCCGAAGACGTGTTAAATAAGAGTGGCAAGCACCTTGTTGCCACAGGAATCACTCCTTCCGGACATATCCATATAGGCAATATGAGGGAGGTCGTGACTGCTGATGCTGCTTACAGGGCACTCCTTGACAGAGGGGCAGATGCTCGTTTAATCTACATTGCCGATAACTACGACCCTCTGCGCAAGGTTTACCCTTTCCTTCCTGAAAGTTATGCCGAGCATGTGGGTAAACCCATTTCCGAGGTTCCCTGCCCATGCGGGGAATGTGCAAATTATGCCGAGCATTTCCTGAAACCTTTCCTTGAAGCCCTGAGACGCCTTGGCATCAACCCCGAGGTTTACAGGGCAGACGAAATGTACAGGGCAGGAATGTATACCGAAGCGATAAAGTCCGCTCTTGTGAAAAGGAATGAAATTGCAAAAATCCTTGAAGAGGTTTCGGGAAAAACAGTTGCAGAGGAATGGAGCCCTTTCAACCCCCGCTGTAACGAATGTGGTAAAATCACGACCACGAAGGTTACGGGTTTTGACCTGGAAGCCGAAACTGTGGACTATGTCTGTGCCTGCGGGCACTCCGGGACGGTGCCGATGGCAGGAGGGGGAAAGCTTACCTGGAGAGTGGACTGGCCTGCCCGCTGGGCTGTTCTTGGGGTAACTGTGGAACCATTCGGAAAAGACCACGCCTCAAGGGGTGGCTCCTATGATACCGGAAAGCGAATTGCAAGGGAAATCTACGGGCACGAGCCGCCCTACCCTATAGTCTACGAGTGGATAATGCTTGGAAAGCAGGGAGCAATGTCTTCTTCTACGGGAGTGGTTGTCTCGATTTCGGATATGCTTGAGGTGGTGCCTCCGGAAGTCCTTCGCTACCTTATCATCCGTACAAAACCTGAAAAACATATCAAGTTCGATCCCGGGCAGCCTCTCCTTACCATGGTGGACGAATACGAGCGGCTCAGGGAAAAATTCCGGGAAAATGATCCCTCCCTCGGGGACTTTGAAAAGAAGATTTACGAACTCTCCCGGGCAACAGGTATCTGCCATCCGGAAATTCCTTTCAAGCAGATGGTGACAATCTATCAGGTCGCCCGGGGAGATTTCGAGCAGGTGCTGAAGATCGTAAAGCGTTCGGGCTTTTCAATTGAAGATGAAAAGTGTATCAGGGAACTTGTGGATAATGTCTCAAAATGGCTTGAACTCTATGCCCCTCCGTTTGCGAAATTTAGCGTAAAAGAAAAGGTGCCTGTGCAGACAGCAACCCTTTCGGAAATCCAGAAATCTTTCCTTGGGGCTTTTGCCGACCTTATCGAAACGAGAGAGACAATCAGCGGAGAGGAATACCATATGCTGGTCTATTCCGCAAAAGATGAAGGTTCTGAACTGAATGGGCTGATCGCAGAAAAGTTAAATGAACCGGTCCCGCAGGTAGACCCTAAAGACCTTTTCAAAGCGATTTACACCTCAATTCTCGGGCAGAACTCGGGTCCGAAAGCCGGCTGGTTCTTATCCTCTTTTGAGAAGGAATTCCTTATAAAGCGGTTCAGGGAAGCTTCAACATACAGCCCTGAAAGGCGCAGTTGAATAATGACCGATAAATATGAAAACAGATAACGGGCAGGTTATAATGGATATGGACATCAAGGACACAGAGATAACTGGCGCGGCAGAAATAAAGGATCTTGATGTACCGGGGAAAAAACCTGCTGGCTCTTCAAAAGAAGGCTCTTCAAAAACAGGTTCTTCAAAAACAGATTCTTCAAAAGAGCACTTCCTTGCCTGGGATAAAGAATACGCCCATCTCAAATGGGGGGGCCCTGCGTCTATTCGGAGTTTGCAGGCTTATCTTGCGCCAGAAGTGAGAGTTCTGGATGCAGGCTCAGGGAACGGAAGGTACCTTGGGGAGCTTTCAAGGCACTACACCGCTATTGGAGCTGATATCTCTTTAACTGCCCTTGGAAGTTCCCGCTCACAGCTTGCAAGAAGCGGCAGGTTTGCAGAACATCTTGGGGCAAGTGTGCATGCCCTTCCTTTCAAATCCGGGTCATTTGACGGAATTCTCTGTTACGGGGTGCTCCAGCATCTTTTTAAAGAAGAGCGGGAAGCTGCTGTCAGGGAATTCTCCCGCCTTCTCTGCTGTGGCGGTTTTATTTTTTTCGAGGCTTTCGGCTGTGAAGATATGCGCTGCGGAGGGGAGCCTTCAAGCCCATTTGAAGAAAAAACTTTTGCCCGGCAAAATGGGATAATTTATCATTATTTTACTGAAGAAGAAGTAAAGGAACTTTTTTGCGGGTTTGAAGTTCTTGAACTGGAAAATGTAATAAAAGAGAAAACTTTTAGAGGGGAATCTTATCAACGGCACATGGTCAGGGGAGTTTTCCGGAAACTTTGAATTTAATTCAGATTTTTTCTGAATCTTCCTACTCATCTGTTTTTTGCCGTTTTAGACCCTCTATACAACTTTAAAAACAACCTGAATATTTTATTTTTTCATACAAAAGCTAACTTCAGGTAATTAAGCACGATTATTACAAGGGCTCCGAAAATTCCTCCGATTGCGCAGATCAGGACTGCTACCCAGGTGATTGCGATTTCAAGTCCTAACAAAAACTTTGCTACGATCAGGGTTAAGATCCCAAGTGCTGCATTTATTGCAAGGCCGGTGGCAGTCTTGAGGACTTTGTACAGCACAAATGCCACTACAGCTGCCAGAATTAATACTGATATTTCGGGAACTCCAACTACCATAGATTATACATAGAGTTCAAATTATTTATATTTATCATTGGGTTTTATGAACCAGTTGTGTCTTTTTGGATATTTGTGTCAGATATACTCGAAAATGGCCTCTTATTTTTTTTATTTGAGGACGGAACACTATTTTACGGCATTTTTCCTTAGAGAGCCCGGACAAATTTAATAATAATTTCATTAAGTGCTGCCTCGTTTGAATAAGTCTGTACCTCCAGTGAAGGCTCAGGATTCCCGAGCACCATTGAAGAGACTGCCGCATCGGACCTGTGCAGGCAGAGTACAGGAATTTTCCGGAGAAGCGCCCTGCATATTTCATAGCCTACACCCATGGACGGTACTGTCACTTCTGCAATCAGCGCATCACTTTTTGCAAGCAAACCAATATCTCTGGCATATATTTCCTGTTCAGTCATTTTTGATTCGTTTTCTTCCAGCTCGGGGTCTGCAACATGCCAGGTGAGTACTTCCGCTCCTGCTTCTTCGAGGGCGTCGTACATAAACCGGTATGTCTCAAGAAGCTGTCTTCCTCCCCGGATCGAGCCTGACAGGAAAATCTTCGGATTCTCTTGTTTTGCAATGTTCTTCTTTTCCATTATCCGATCATCCTTTTTTCTCTTCTATCTCTTGCCGCTCTTTTTGTCTGTTTTTTCTGTTTCGGTTCTCTTACTGTACGCCTCTGAAGTAATGCCCTGTGGTAAAACCTTTCCCGAGATCCTCACATTTTTCCTTTGCCCTCTCTCCGGTCTCACAAAATGCGTCAATTGCTTTCCTGTATTTCCCTGTAATTCTCCTGATTTCTTCTGGATTGTCCATTCCGAGAGTCTCGATTCTCAGGCTTGAAACACCACTTTCGATAAGTACCGGGACATATTCCAGCATGCAGAGGGACCTTGAGTTTAGGAGGTGAGTCCTGCACTGGTAGTCCATGAGCAGGGGAAATTCGTAATTCTTTTCATCTACCAGCTTAAAGTTCCCTGAGGTACAGGGTGCGCTGCACTGATTTCCATCTTTCCCGAGCAGCCCTCCTGCAAGGCAGTGTTCGGATTCCATCAGTTCGAGGCGGCCGTGGATAATGCATTCGGCAGGTCCGTAAGCAGCTACTTCTTTGAGCTCGTCAAGCGTTAATTCGGGAGAAATTACAGCCATTTCTGCTCCTTTCTGCAAAAGAAGGGCAAAGGTATAGCCGTTATAGATATTCATGGGACTGTCTGCAATACACGGAACCTTTTTTTCTTTTGCGAGGTTAAACGTCCCGAGGTTTGAAACAAGGACCCCGTCAGCTCCGAACTTTTCCACATGGGAGAGAAGTTCTTCCACCGGTTTCATCTCGTAGTCCTTCACTATTTTAGGAGTATTAAAATAGATTTTACTGCCTGCAGCTCTGGCTTTCAGAACAGCGCTTTCAAAAATAGATTCAAGACTCCTGCCGGAAGCCTCCTCTCCGTCGGAGTTTTTCTCTTTTCCGGCTGCTTTCGGCCTTCTATAAAGTCCCTCTCCGAAGTAAACACAGTCTGCTCCGCCTGCAAGAGCTCCTTCAAGCCCTTCAGAGGAATACACGGAAACTGAAAGCAAGGGCTTTCCCGGAAGTTTTTGGGTTTTTATTTCCTCTATCTCCCGTGTTTCCCCTATTTTCTCTGTTTCCTCTGGTTTCCCGTTTTCCTCTATTTCCTCTATTTCCGTTGCCTTTTTTTCTCCAAATACAGGGAACTGCAGATTTTCTAGAGGCGCCCGCTTCCACTTTGATACGCGCAGGTTTTCAAGCTGCAAGACCGCTTTTGTCCTCAAGTCGTTCAGTTGCCCAACGGGAATAAAAATATCCTCTTCTACATTCACATTAAGTTCGGCTGCCTCAAAAAGAGTATTTCCAAGCTTGGTGAGCTGTTTTTCTATCTGGGCTTTTGAGGTTGGCACCTTTTCTGCCTTCTCGACCAGATATTCGGATTCAACTGCCACTACATTTGAATCGCTGTCCTTTATTTCGAGCCTGGCAGGTTTTCCCGGGGCAATGGTTGCTGTGATAAGTAAGGGGATCTTAGGCCTCAGGGCTCCGAATTCGCTTTCTTTTTTAAGGGAATCCATGAGTTTCTTGTCATGTGTCCTGTAAACCGTGCTTCCTGATGGCGCCCTTGAATCAAAGGAGATCTCTATGACTTCTCCTTTCCCCGCATTGTATACAGGGCCCCTTTCAGTATACATCGAGGATATGATTTTTCCTTTATCTTCAGGCCTGGTCTCGGCATTTTCGACCATTATCCCGTCTCCCAGGCGGAGGGAGTTTGAAAGTTTTATGCGAATACGCTTTGTGCGCGTGTCATAGCTGACAACCGTGCCTGCGGGAATCCCGCGGTTGTGGGGGTTTTCCCGGCTCATAAGTTTTTCACGCGGGTTTCCAAAAAAGTAGCCTGAAGTAAAGCCGCGGTTAAATAGCTGGGTAAGGGTCTCCTGCTCCTCTTCGGAAACCGAATAACCGGCAGGGTTTTTCAGGTACCTGTCAATCAGGCGGTGGTAGATCCTGACAACTCCTGCGACATACTCCGGCCTTTTCATCCTGCCCTCAATTTTGAAAGACTCGATCCCGGCTTCTATAAGGGCTCCAAGGCCTGAGGTTGTGTTAAGGTCCTTAGGGCTTAAAAGATAACTGCCACTGGTTTTAACCTGCTTTCCTGCACAGTACAGCCTGTACTTTTTGCGGCACGGCTGGGCGCAGTATCCCCGGTTTCCGCTTCTTCCCCCTATAAGACTGCTCAGAAGGCACTGGCCTGAATAGGATATGCAGAGGGCTCCATGTACGAAAACCTCTATCTCTACATCATTTTTTTCTTTTATCTTATTTATATCTTCAAGTGAAACTTCCCGTGAGAGTACAACTCTTTCGATTCCCAGCTCCTTTACAAAAGCAACCCCTTCACTGTTGTGCAAAGTCATCTGCGTGCTTGCATGCAGGGGAAGGTCAGGCAGGTATTTCCGGGAAAGGGAAATAAGTCCAAGATCCTGAATGATGATTGCATCTGTTCCCATTTCTCTCAGGCGGGAAAGCAGTATAAGAGCACTTTCCATTTCCCCTTCCTTGAGCAGGGTGTTTACGGTTACGTATATTTTTACGCCCCTTAGATGGGCATAATCAATAGCTTTTTCAAGCTCTTCTTCTGAAAAATTAGATGCATATCCCCGGGCGCTAAAAGCCCTGGCTCCTATGTATGCAGCATCAGCTCCGTTTTCTACAGCTGCCGTAAGGGCTTCCATGCCGCCGGCCGGTGCCAGCAGTTCAGGTTTCGCAGGCTTCATCAAATGGGATTACAGAGTATGCTCTTAATTAAGCTTTGGCATCCTTTTTGGAGAACATAAAACTGAAAATCAAAAAGTGCGGAAATATTCCTTCCTGCAAGCTGATAACTGCTCAGGAAGCAATTCCTCTTAAAAATACCTTAAAACCAATCGGTAATACTGTTGTAAAAATAATAAAAGGGGGAGTAGATTATTAAAGAGCTAACGGACAAAACCCGATATAATGTTTTTCCGGGTTATGCTTTTGGCCCAATTATCCAGGTCATAATCCTGTTGTTTTTCTTATCTTTTGAGGTTTCGCAGAGTATTTTTCCATCATGCATGTGGGATTCGCAGGAATAGTTGACTTTGTCTTCCTTTCCCATGTGCTTGAAGTGTACCTTGAAGTATCCCTCTGAGCATCCTATCCCGTATTTAATCCAGCCTTCAATATCCGCTCCACCCTCACAGCTTCCATCGCATGCAATAAGCTCAAAGATCTTTTCTTCATAAGACCCGATTTTTTCTGGAGCAAAATGGCCTTTTTTGTACTTCCCCTTCTCAATTTTCTGAGCCTGAAGCACAAAGTCCTCACCGGTGTTGTTCAGGATCTTCAACTGCAACCCTTCAAGAGTTTCCATAGTTTCTGTTTCTGACATCTTCGATTACCCCGATAAGAATTCAGATAAAAATTCCAGATAAGAGATTGCCTCTAATAAATAAAAAAGTATCTCAAAATATCTGGAAGTAAATATATTATAGAAGGAAGAATCGCTGAGGTAATCGAAGCTCCTGATGCCGTAATGCTCTGGGTGAAGTAAAGCCCTGGAAAATAAATCTCCTGGAAAAATAGATCCCTTGAAAATTAAGGATTATGGATGCCAGGCTCTTCTGAAGGGCATCATCCTCAATTTTTTCCAGCATTCAGAGCCTTACAGGGATTTCCCGCTCTCTCAGGTACTCTTTTACTTCTCGTATTGAATATTCACTGAAGTGGAAAATGCTTGCTGCAAGGGCTGCATCGGCTTTTCCTTTGGAAAACCCTTCATAGATATGCTGTGGGTTTCCAACTCCGCCAGAGGCGATGATTGGGACATCCAGTTCTTCGGAGAGCTTTCTTGTAATGGGGATATCGTAGCCAGCGCAGGTCCCATCCCGGTCCATACTTGTAAGCAGGATTTCTCCTGAACCCAGTTCTTCTGCTCTTCTTGCCCACTGCACGGCATCAATCCCCGTAGTTTCCCTGCCTCCGTAAATTACCACTTCATACCAGGCGGGGGTCCCATCTTCAAGTTCCAGTATGGTTTTGCCGGGATTGTTCTTTATGTCTGTATTTCGCCTGCAGTCAATCGCAGTAACAATACACTGGGCTCCGAATATGTCAGAGGACTCTTTTATAAAATCAGGGTTTTTTATTGCCGAGGTGTTGACCGAAACCTTATCAGCGCCTGCCCTCAGGATCTGGCGGATAGCGTTTATTGAACTGATCCCGCCTCCAACTGTGAGAGGGATAAAAACCTCATCTGCGGTCCTTTCGATCACATCGATCATGGTTCCCCTGCCGTGAGCTGAAGCTGTGATATCCAGGAAAACAAGTTCGTCTGCGCCGTCTTCATTATAGCGCTTGGCGAGTTCCACAGGGTCTCCGGCCTCTTTCAGGTCCACAAACTCCACACCCTTGACTACACAGCCGCCTGCCCTATCAAGGGTCACATCAAGGCATGGTATGATTCTTTTGGTGAGCATCAAGGGATATTGAAGTTAACTGTTATTAAAAGCTTATTGAAATTAAGCGGTAGAAGTCCTGAGGGCAGCAGGCTGTCAGAATAAGTAGAGATGGAATAATCTGGTGGTCCCTAATTAACTGGTTGATATATTCCAGAGTCCGGGAGAAGATCTTCCGTTTTCTCTCCCTGCGCCGCAAGAACCTGGGCCGACCTGCCAACCAGATAATAAGCGACCTAAAAACCGACAACACGATTAAGAGAGATGAAAATACATTGGATAAAAGCCCCCGGACTGAGAGATCACTTTCCTTTACCTCAGAAACCGTTTTTAATTCAAGTAAACATCAGCACCTCCACCAGCCGGTCTGGAGGCCCTGCAAAAAAGCAGAATAAACAGATGTGAAATGCCAAAACCCATCAAGTAGTCCTCTTGAGCGAGCGAAGCGAGCGAAAAGGACAGCGCACTGCAGAGCCGCAACTCTGCTGATTCAGCCAAAAATATTCATCACACGTGCGCCTTCAAGTCTGGACATCTCTATTTCGGAACATTCCAGCACTTTCTTTCTAATTCTGATCGGGGCTCCCACCCTGAGGGCGAGGGCAATGCAGTCACTTGGTCTTGCATCGAATTGCATTATGTTATTGTCCTTTCTTATCAGGAGGCGGGCATAATAGACTTTATCCACTTTATCATCGATCATTACGCCTTCTACCTTTATTTCCATACGGTCAAAAATATTAACCATGAGGTCATGAGCCATCGGGCGAGGAGGAGAGATATTTTTAAGCACGTTTCCTATTGAAAGGGCTTCCAGATGCCCAATATATATGGGAAGCATCTCGCCTTTTAAATTCTCAAGCAGTACTACCGGAGTAGGGTCACTGAAAACATCGACTATATAGACATCTTTGACATGAATTTCTTCAAAATCCTCGTAATTATCGATGTCCATATCAAGTAGTTAATTTCACATATATTAATACCTTATTTAATTTTTTTTAATTTATTAAAGGAGATGCTTATAGCCTTGCTTCAGATTTTTTTCTAATGCCAAATTATCAAGTTCTTAATTTTTTGGGAAACCATGTTTTCCGAGCATAGGTACGAAGGTAACCTCACCTTTTCTTTTCTTATGTATATTGCCATTGCTATCTTTTTTAATCCTGATAAGTTCCTGGAAATAATCCCCTACAGGAATTACCATTATCCCCCCGGGTTTCAACTGTTCCAGCAGAGTCTTAGGGATAGAGGGCGCTGCGCATGTTACAACTATCCTGTCATAAGGTGCATACCGGGGATAACCTATTGATCCATTCTCAAGTAATACTGTAACATTATCGTACCCCGTTTCTTCCAGGTTCTTCATTGCAAAATTTACAAGAGGTTTTATGCGCTCCACAGTGTATATACGTCCGGTTTTTCCTATGAGCTCTGCCATCACTGCAGCATTATATCCGGAACCTGCCCCAATTTCCAGGACTTTATGCCCTTCAGACAGCTCCAGGATTTCACACATAATAGCAACCATATGAGGGGCGGATATTGTTTGCCCGTGGCTGATTTCTAGAGGTCTGTCCGTATAAGCTGCCCTTTGCTCATATTCCGGAACAAACCTGTGTCTGGGAACACGGAGCATGGCCTTGAGCACATTTTTTTCCAGTACGATACCTTCAAGCCTTTCTACAAGGAGCTTGCGAAGCTCTTCGAATTCTTTTTCTTCTTTTGTTCTTCTCTTGTTATCCTTACCATAGTCCTTTTCGGAAATCGCGTTGACCAAAATCATCCTCCTTCTTTCTGACAATTTTGTTTACTTGTTTTGCAAGCACAACGTCGCTTTTCTGGACCTGAATACCCTATCCCTAACTTTTATTTTATTGATTAAAAGGCGTGGATTTCCAACTTCTTCTATCTGCGTCATACTCCTGGTTCTTTTAAAACCCGTATTTGCCTATCAAAGGCACGAAAATAACTCCCCCTCTTTTCTCTTTGTGTATATTGCCTTCGCTATCTTTTTTAATTCTGATAAGCTCCTGGACATATTCCCCTACAGGAATTACCATTATTCCTCCGGGTTTCAATTGCTCCAGTAGAGGTTCAGGGATGTCAGGAGCTGCGCATGTTACAACTATCCTGTCATAAGGAGCATAGCTGGAATAGCCCACAGATCCGTCTTCAAGCAGTACGGTAACGTTTTCGTAGCCGGCTTTTTTCAGGTTCTCCCTTGCAAAATTCACAAGGGGCTCTATGCGCTCAACAGTGTATACATGCCCCTTCCTCCCTACAAGTTCCCCCATTACTGCTGCATGATATCCTGACCCCGCCCCTATTTCCAGGACCTTTAGCCCTTCCGAAAGCTCAAGGAGATCACACATAATGGCAACCATATGAGGGGCAGAGATAGTTTGCCCGAAGCCGATATTCAGAGGCGTATCAATGTAAGCCCCCTTTTTCGCGTATTCCGGGACAAATATATGCCTTGGGACCTTGAGCATGGCTTTGAGGACTTTTCTTCCTGTTCCATGGATCTCAAGCCCTCTTATGAGGTGCTCTCGCATCTCTTCGAGTTTATGCAGTTCTTCCTGGTCTTCGTCCTGTTTTCTTACTCCCTTTTTTTCGATGTGGTTTTCTTTACCACGGTCCTCTTCTGCTCCCACCCTGAATTGATCCTTCTCTTTTCTTTTTGGCAAATATACGTTTTACATATTTTGCAAGTACAACGTCGTCTCTCCTTGACCTGAACAGCCCGTCTCTGACCTTGATTTTGGTGATGAAAATCCTGGTGTTTCCAACTTTCTCCTCTGCTCCCACTACAAATTCATAGTCTCCGGGAACGCGTTTTTCCATTACTTCCGTTTTTTCAGTTCCTTGCTGTACGGAGAATTTTACAGTTATCTCATCAATTGCCCTTCCCCACACTGTCTCTATTTCTTCTGCAATGCCTGCATTGACACGTTTTCCTCCTGCTTCAAGGGAGGTGATCAGGATAGGGCATACCATTCCCGTCTCTTCATCGTCAACAATCAGCTCGTCATCCACCTCAAGAACAGTCTCGGAATCCAGATCGGTTTTGAAGGTATTTGAGGTATCCATCTTGCTGACAATGACCCTCACGCTGATGTTTTTCGGGGTTTTAATCTTTGCAGGATGCACCTGGCCGCACTTCATACAGCGGACAAGCGGGCTCTGTCCTTCTTTCAGAACTTCATGTCCAACTTCCTCTTGCGGGGAACAGGAGGGGCACTCAATATCAATTTCTCTTATCATAGTCTAATCAGTAGATGGATTCAAAATACTAAATACTTAACTTCTCCGGTGATGTTTTCTTCTGAAGGTATCTTGTAGGAGAAGTTCGGACATAAAAAAGCCCCATTAAAAATAAATTCGAGATAAAGATAAAAGAGTAAAAAAGCAAATGGCTCCTGAATTTAAACCCTGAGCCTGGAACGTTGTTATCCTTTTACTATCCATTATCCTGGAAATTACTATCCATTATCCTGGAAATTACTATCTATTATCCTGGAAATCAGCCCATCTCTAGCTTCCTGGTTATTATTCCAGATTCAAGGTTTTTCCAGCCCGGTTAATGATTTTTTTGTATTTGCCGTACACAGGTGGGCTCAAGAGGCGCTCGACGAATGGGAAAGAAGGCTTGAAATGCCAGTAGTGTGTGATTCCTCAGGCGAACATGAGTGGCATTCGATATTGATCTGCTGTGTCATGGCAGGTATGTTTTCCAATTCTCTCTATTCTACTTAGTTGGTTCCTAAAACTTTTTATATTACCATTCGGAATACTGATTCCTTTATCCTCCCGTCCTGTCTGATATCAAAAGTTTTATTATAATGAAATGCGTAGTCTTACATCTCATAATTGAGACGCATCTCAAAATTAAGGCAATAAGGGTGCCGACAGTGCCGGACATTGAATACCTGAAGAAACTTGCCCTCAGAGGGGCAGTAAACAAAAATGTTAAGGTCTCTTCGAGTGAGTTTCACAAGCATACGGGGGACAGCTCTAAAACCGCAGCAAGAAAGCTAAAGCAGATGGAAGAAGAGCGGTTAATTGAAAGAAAGATAGTCCCCGGTGGCCAGTTGATAAAAATGACCGAAAAAGGGATTGAAATCCTAAAGAACGAATACGTTGAATACAACAGGATCTTTTCCTCAGAGCCTGATACCCTGGAACTTGAAGGAAATGTGCTTAAAGGTCTTGGTGAAGGTCAGTACTATATAAACATCCCCGGATACAGGAAGCAATTTGAAGAAAAACTGCATTTTGTACCTTTCCCGGGTACTCTGAACGTGCAGCTTTCTGAAAACAGCTCGGCTCTTCGAAACAGGCTGCTAGAAATGCCCGCAGTCCGGATAGAAGGTTTTAATGATGGAGAACGCACTTTCGGAGGCGGGAATTGTTATCCTCTCAAAGTAGAGGGCATAGAAGCTGCTGTGGTCGTTCCTGACAGGACGCACTACCCATCGGATTTAATTGAGATTATTGCACCGGTAAAACTCAGGGATGCCCTGAAATTGAAAGACGGAGATAGAATTGTGACACGGGTAAAAAAACAGGGTATGGAGGGACAGGAATGAGCGAGAGTACAGTATGCGAATGCCTGAAGTATAGTAATGAGAACATCAACAGGGCACTGGAAGCCCTGCGTGACGGAAAAATGATTCAGATCTATGACTCGGACTCCAGGGAAGGAGAAACGGATCTTGTGATCCCTGCAAAGGCTGTCACTTACACAGACGTTAAGTGGATGCGGAAAGACGCAGGAGGGCTTATCTGTGTGGCAGTAGATCCTGTGGCATCAAAACAGCTCAGGCTGCCTTTTATGGCAGACATTGTCCGGGAAGCCAGCAAAACAAGTGAATCCCTCGGAGAAGTTGTTGAAAAAGACGGGGACCTTAAGTACGATTCACATTCCTCTTTTTCCATCTGGGTCAACCATAGGGATACAAGAACAGGAATCCCTGATCTTGAAAGAGCCCTTACAATCAGAAAAATCGGGGAAATCACGGAAAACTCCCTCTCCGGAAACGGAGTCCGGTTTGGAAACGAGTTCCGGACTCCCGGGCATGTGGCTCTCCTCCGGGCTGCCGAAGGGCTTCTCGATGAACGCATGGGCCAGACAGAGCTTTCAGTTGCCCTCGCCAGAATGGCAGGAATTACCCCTGCAATGGTTGTCTGCGAGATGCTGGATGACGTTAGTGGGAAAGCCCTTTCAAAAGAAAAATCAAAAGAATATGGCAAAGAACACGGGCTTGTCTTCCTCGAAGGGCAGGAAATAGTTGAAGCCTATATGTTGTGGGCAGGCTCAGGGTGCTAAAACACCTTTTCTTTTCCACTTTGATTTCTTTTCCACTTTGATTTCTTTTCCACTTTGATTTCTTTTCCACTTTGATTTCTTTTCTACTTCCGATTTCTTTTCCACTTTTAATTTCTTTTCCACTTTGATTTCTTTTCTACTTCCTATTTCTTTTCTACTTTCGATTTCTTTTTTACATTTTTCTGGTTTGCTAGTTCGGGACAGCAGAATATTATAATATAAAACGTAAGTTACTATCTAACAACAGCGTCTTCCGGCTATACTAAACCTTTTGTTTCTGTCGTTCTGTATTCCTGTGTTTTGCAGTTCACATCTGGGGGTGCCATCTGGTGATGCATAGGTTCAAAAAAGTCCAGCAAGTTCTTGTTCTTGTACTTTTCCTGAACCTTGCCGTAGCTTTTGCTAAAATCATTTACGGGAAATTAACCGGCACCTTAAGCATGACTGCGGACGGATATCATTCCCTTTTTGACGGGGTATCCAATATTGTGGGTCTTGTGGGAATTTTTATTGCATCCCGCCCTCCTGACAGGGAACATCCTTACGGCCACCAGAAGTACGAAACAGTTGCTTCGATTTTTATAGCTGTCTTGCTTCTGTTTGTCGGGTTTGAGATCTTCCAAAATGCTCTGGACCGTTTTCTTGTACGGAGCACTCCCGGGGTAACAGCCCTGAGCTTTATCATTATGCTCGGGACAATGGGTGTGAACTACATGGTCACTCGCTACGAACACGGGAAAGGGGTAGCTTTGAGCAGCTCGGTACTGATTGCAGATTCCATGCACACTAAAAGTGATATCTATGTCTCTTTCTCGGTTATAGTAAGCCTGATTGCGATACGGTCAGGTTTTCCTCTGCTTGACCCTGTAATCGCCCTTCTGATTTCTTTCCTTATCTTCAGGGCCGGGTTCAGGATTATGAAAGAGAGTTCAAAGGTTCTGCTTGACATGTCCCGACTTGAGGAAGAAGAGATCTGCAACCTTGTTATAGGAATTGAGGGGGTGCTCGGCTGCCACAAGATCCGGACTCGTGGAGGCATGGGCGATATCCGGATAGATATGCATGTGCTTGTGCGGTCTGACATGCCTCTTGAAGATGCACACCTTATCGCTCACAGGGTAAGCAAAATGCTGAAGGTTGAGTACAAAGACGTTACTGATGTGGTTGTGCATCTTGAACCTGCCTTACCCCAAGAATCAAATAGCAAAAAAACCAGTTAAGATGCATGGCTGGAAACGTTTTCGGGCAGATGTTTCAAATCACGACCTGGGGAGAGTCCCACGGCAGGGCTGTAGGTGTAGTGGTTGACGGGCTGCCTGCAGGGCTTCCTTTTTCCGAAGCCGATATCCAGAAAGAACTGGACAGACGGCGCCCCGGGCAGAGTGAGGTTTCCACTCCCAGAAGCGAGGCTGACAGGGTGGAGATACTTTCAGGAATTTTCGAAGGCATGAGCACAGGGACTCCCATCTCCATGCTGGTCTGGAATTCTGATGCCAGGTCTTCTTCTTATGATGCTATCAAAGACACTCCCCGCCCCGGTCATGCCGATTTTACGTACATGGCCCGTTACGGAATAAGGGACCACCGCGGGGGAGGCAGGTCTTCAGCGCGGGAAACAATAGGCAGGGTTGCAGGCGGGGCTCTGGCAAAGCTTTTGCTATCCCATTACGGAATCCGGATTGCCGGGCATGTGCTGGAGCTTGGCGGAATCCGGGCAAACCTTCTGTCTTTTGAAGAAATCCTCAAAAACGTGGAAAAAACCCCTGTTCGCTGTGCCGATCTCGAGGCTGCCGAAAAAATGCTTGAAAAAGTTGCAGCCCTGCGGCAGGAAGGAGATAGCGTCGGCGGAATTGTCGAGGTTATTGCAAAAGGCGTGCCTGCAGGTCTTGGAGAGCCTGTTTTTGACAGGCTGGATGCAGACCTTGCAAAAGCCCTTGTGAGCATCCCTGCAGTCAAAGGCTTTGAAATCGGAGCCGGATTTGAGGCCGCCCGCATGCGCGGAAGTGAAATGAACGATTCCTTCCGCATGGAAGACGGAAAAATTACCTGTTCGAGCAACAACGCAGGTGGCATCCTCGGAGGAATCTCATCGGGCCTGGACATCGTCTGCCGTGCTGCAGTAAAGCCTACCCCTTCCATAAGTAAACTTCAGCAAACCGTTGACCTCTCAACTAATGAAAATGCCGAAATTGCAATCAAAGGGCGTCACGATCCCACGATTCCTCCGCGCATGGTGCCGGTTGCCGAAGCCATGGTTGCCCTTGTGCTTGCCGACCATATGCTGAGGAGTGGTTTTATTAATCCCAGAACCCTGTTGGAATAAAGGTAATACAGTGAGTGCGGCCTCTCTCCCCCAAAATCCACTCCAATTTATATACACTCTCCGCCGCAAATCACTTCTTTTTTATCTTTAATTTTCAATCCTTAATACAGACGATCCGACATGTAGTTACCTGGATTTCAGATTTTGGTTTGAATATCGACGTAAATACCCGAAGACTGGTGACCATTCTTTTTTATCCGCGGAAAACAGCTGTGGTAGCTATTACCTTATAAGTTTTCTGACCAGAGTCTCAAACTATCATAAATTAGAGGGTCGATTACATACTCGAAAATTGTGTGAAGCCTGTCAGTTTGATGATCTGGCTAGAAAACTTATATAGAGCTAATTAAAAGTAGTTTATGGAGTTAGAATGTATTTTCCAGCTTCGCCTGAACTCCACGTTCCAGAGGCGTGATTATGCCGGTTTTGAGGGTCTCAAGGCTTGCCTGGTCATGCCTTCCGGGAAACGTTACTTAAATTTTTTAGTTTTCTCTTAATTTACCTGCTTCAGTTAAAATGTGAGGGATTTTTCTTGAAAATAAGGGCACTGATAGTCTTCTTACTGGTGTTTTCGCTGATCTCCGGATCAGGCTGCATCGACAGCAGCAGCGAACCCGTCAATGAGACCGGACCGGAAAAAATGACCGATAACCTGGACGGTTCATTTAATGATACCGTAGGACCGGAAGAAGTAATAGATGATCAGGACAGTTCATTTAATAATGCCGCAGAAGCTGCTCCTGAAGAAACCTTCTCTGAAAAGAGCAATACCCTTGAAAAGCAAAGCTCCTTTTCCGGATATTACAGGAAAGAAAATCTGCAGTTCGAGCCTGAAGTTCCTGCTTATTCTCTGCCCCTAAAGGTTTCCGAAATTGCAAATTATAACGATTTCACTCAGAAAATTCCCCTTACAAACGAAAGCAGGAATTTGCTGTACAAAAATGGATTTGTTGTACTCGCAGGTGAAGATTCCGAAAATCAATTGATAACAGGGAAAACACTGGTAAATGAAACTTATCGAGACCTGAAAATAGCTGATGTTCCTATCTTCATTACGTCGGATTCTCTTCTTCACCTTTATCACATCCAGTTTGATGAGACGCTAAAAAGGGTAGAATCTGAGGAATTTTACTCCGAGCTCTGGAAACTTGACAAAGCTCTTCTTGAAGCCTCCATATATGATTATAACAGCGCATCAGGAGGGAAAAAGGAAGCTGCAAGAAGAAATGTTGCATATTTTGCGGTCGCTTTGAGCCTGCTCCAGCCAGAAGAGAATCAGATAAAGTCTCAGTTTAAGGTTCCTGAATTTGTAAAAGATGATGTTGAAGCCGAGCTTGCTCTTATAGAATCTCATGAAGGCTTTGAAGCCTCTCCTATTTTCAAGTACAACGAAGATTATTCTCAGTATGTGCCCAGAGGACACTACACTAACTCGGAAATCCTGGAGAAATATTTCAAGGCCATGATGTGGCACGGTCGAATAAGTATGTTCCTTCAGTCGGACATGATTACTGAAGAAGAATCAACGGCAGAAGAATTAGCTGCAGAGTACCAGGAAAATGAAGAAAGAATTCAGACTATGCAGGCATTTTTAATTTCTGACCATTTTGACAGGAGCAAAAACCTCCGGGCAAGATGGGACAGAATTTACTATGTGACGGCTTTCTATGTCGGGTTTTCCGATGATCTCGGGCCCTATGAATATGCAGAAGCTCTGGATACTGTTTTTGGGAATGATAGGTCCGGAGTGAGTTTTGACAATGAAAGCCTTGCAGAACTGATAACCGAGCTGGATAAATATGAAAGCCCCAAAATCTACGGCGGAACCGGGAAACTAATTCCGGCAGGCTCTGAAACTGAAAACGAAACCTTTGAGGCCGCAAAAGGGTTCCGGTTCATGGGTCAGCGCTACATTCCTGACTCCTATATTCTCCAGAAGCTCAATCCTCCCGCCCTGAACATCATGGGCCTCCTTGGTTCTGAAAGGGCCAGAGAACACCTGAAAAATATGGGTGTTTCCGAAAATGAAGAATACAAAAACCGCTACCGGTCTCTCGAAAAAGAATTTGGGGCTTTTGATGAGGAGGACTGGAATAAAAACCTCTACTGGGCTCAACTATATGCTTTAAAGCCTCTCCTTGTAAGCTATCCCGAAGGGTATCCCACCTTCATGCAAAATAAAGCCTGGGAAGATAAACAGCTTAATGCAGCCCTTGCTTCCTGGACCGAGCTCAGGCATGATACCATCCTCTATGCAAAGCAGGAGTACTTTACAGGTCCTCCTCCCCCGAAAGAGAAACGTGTTCAGGGATATGTGGAACCAGTTCCAGAATTTTATGCAAGGATGCTTGCCCTTACTAAAATGGCACACAGCGGGCTGGCGGAAATGGAAGTTCTTGATGAACAGTCAGATGAAGATTTCACAACTCTTGAAAACACTCTTGAAATACTGCTGGAAATCTCTATTAAAGAGCTTGAAAACAAAGAACTGACAGATGCAGAGTACAAATTCATCAGGAATTTCGGACAAAACATAGCTCCAATGCTTGAGAATGTGGATATAAAGTCTCAGATGTCCACTCTGGTTGCGGATGTTTACACATCTCCCGCCGGAGTTCTGGAAGAAGGAACCGGAAAACTGGACCTGATAGTAGTAGCCTATAAACAGCCTGACGGCAGGATTGTGCTCGGGGCAGGCCCTGTAATGAGTTATTATGAGTTCTTGCAGCCTCCGGGAAAAAGATTGACGGATGAAGAGTGGAGAGAAATGCTTAAAAATAATCCTCCTGAAAGGCCGGAATGGGTTGAGTCCTTTAGGGGATAAAAGATGCTATCCTGAATAGCTTATCTTTTTCATCCATTTTTTTCTTGTTAAGAATACGCGTTGATAATACAAACAAAAGCGAGGAACCTCTCCTGAAGTGTGCAATTATGAAGCATAATTTTCAGAAGGAACGCTTTCGCACATATACAGAACAACAAAAATTGTTATTTTGCTACTTTACAAAGGAGTGATAAGGTGAGTCTATTTAATAAAATAATGGCAGTAGTTTTAATTTTCTTTTTCTTTATGATGTTTCTTATTATAGCACCACTGGCGTTCACGACAATCGAACCACTTTATACGATCACGAATTATGATGAACACCCACATAACGCAACCATCAGAATTACTGGATACAACGGAGAGTATTTTGAAGAAACAAATTATCAGCTCAATTCAGGACAAACTGTAAGTGTAGAAAAACCAAAAAAGCTTTTACTAAAATGGTCAAACCCATTTAAGGATGGGTACTTGTACTTCGCATCCGGGGATTATCATTACCATATTGTATCTGAAAATATGTCAGCAATATATTATTCAACTCCACACCTTACAAACACTGTAATCTTTGAACTAATCAATGAAAGTGGAGAATTCAACGTGTCCATTACAGAAATGACGTAAAAAAGGAATAATTAAAAAATGGGGCCAGACTCACATAAAACCTATTTTGAAGTAGTTTATTCCTGTTTTTAGTAAGCTTCTTTTTTGCAAGCTTTTCAGTAATCTTAAGACTGGCCCCCCCACTAACGCTCAACTTCCAAATGCTATATCGTTATCCAGAAAGTATTTTCCTACCGGGCTGCGGATTCTCAAACTGATGTAATCTGTCCGAGCATCCCTCTGCTCAGGCGGAGATTGAAGTATCATAATAATATAGTAATAAAATCTTCAGTCCACCATTCGGATGAATACATGACTTCCTCTTCTCTTTTCACAGGTCATTGTTTGAAATGACAGAATATTAATATTACTTTATTAATATGACCTCTCAAGTTTTAATTAGATTAACTTTAAGTAAAATTGGTTCTGATTTCTATTCAGTCTTCAGATTATGATTTTTACTTCCTAATTATCATTAATTTGTAAATCTCATTTCCCTCTGACTTCCATTAAATCTCTGACTTCCATTAATATAAACCATTAATCTCTGATTGCCATGACAAATGCACCAAGACTTATCGCATGGGAACTTACTGCGGGCTGCAATCTGAACTGCGTGCACTGCAGGGGAGCTTCTACTTCCTCGGTTCCTGAAGGTGAGCTTACAACTGAAGAAGCTAAGCATTTCATTGACGAAGTTGTAGAGCTTGGAAAACCAATTCTCATCCTTAGCGGAGGCGAACCTCTCACCAGAGCGGATGTCTTCGAGATCGCACGTTACGGGACTGATGCCGGGCTCAGAGTAGTGCTCGCAACAAACGGCACTCTGCTGACCCCTGAGCTTGTGGATAAATTAAGAGATGCCGGGGTGCAGAGGCTCAGCATAAGTATCGACGGAGCGATTGCAAAGACCCATGATGAGTTCCGTGGCATGCCGGGAGCCTTTGATAGAACTCTTGCAGGCATCGAAGTCCTCAGGAAAGCAGATTTTCCTTTCCAGATCAATACAGCGATTTCAAGGCGCAACCTTGAGGAGATCCCGAGAACCTTTGAGCTTGCAAAAGAGCTCGGGGCAGTTGCGTACCATGTCTTTTTCCTTGTGCCCACAGGCAGGGGAGAAGAATCCGATGAGGTTTCCCCTGTGGACTACGAGCGTGTTCTGCACTGGTTCTATGACATGCAGAAAGAATCGGAAATCCAGCTGAAAGCGACCTGTGCTCCCCACTATTTCAGGATAATGCGCCAGAGGGCAAAAAAAGAAGGCATCGAGATCTCCGTAAAAACCCATGGCTACGAAGCCATGACAAAGGGCTGCCTCGGAGGGACTGGCTTCTGCTTCGTATCAAGCGTTGGAGAGGTCTATCCCTGCGGCTACCTTCCCGTACTGGCTGGAAATATCAGGGAACAGTCTTTCAGGGACGTCTGGGAAAACTCCGAGGTCTTC
Organism: Methanosarcina sp. 1.H.A.2.2; assembly: GCF_000979975.1. Lineage (NCBI taxonomy): Archaea > Methanobacteriati > Methanobacteriota > Methanomicrobia > Methanosarcinales > Methanosarcinaceae > Methanosarcina > Methanosarcina sp. 1.H.A.2.2. The sequence continues at coordinate 37,755 of NZ_JJQL01000041.1, read as the reverse complement.
AGGAAATTGAGAGATCCCGAAGAGCTTAAAGGAAAGTGCGGGATTTGTGAATACAAAAAAGTCTGCGCAGGCTGCAGGGCAAGAGCCTATGCTGCTACAGGCGACTATCTCGAAGAAGAGCCTTACTGTATTTACAGGCCTGGGAAAAAATGATAGTGATCCAGATGATTGACATTGATAATTTAAAAGATCAGCTCAAGAAAGAGGCTGCCGATTTTTCCTGTGATATGGATCCTTATGACAGGGAAGTTCCGGTAATAGAACTTGACGAAACCGATAAGAAAATCCTCAACCTGGTCCAGCAGGAAGTCCCCCTCGAAGTCGAACCTTTTGCAAGGTTAGGCGAGATTCTCGGGCTTCCGGAAACTGAAGTCATTGAAAGGCTGCGTGAACTCAACATGAAAGGGGCAGTAAGAAGGGTAGGCCCTATCCTCAGCATGAGAAATATGGGGGGCGTAAGTACTCTTGTAGCCCTGAAAGTGCCTGAGTCCCGCATAGAGGAAGTTGCTATTTTTATTAACGAGTATCCTGAAGTTTCCCATAATTATCTCAGAAGTGCTGCACAATATAATCTCTGGTTTACGCTTTCTGCTCCTAATAAAAACAGGCTTGAGAGGATTCTCAGCGAAATTCGGGAGAAAACAGGCTGTCCTCTTCTTGATCTTCCTACAAAGCACCTGTTTAAGATCCAGGTAAAGTTTGATATCAGGTGAAAAAAATGGATAAAACGGATGTAAAACTGCTAAAACTCGTGCAGGACGGAATTCCGATTACACACTCTCCCTTCAGGGGATTTGCTGCCGAACTTGGAATCAGTGAACAGGAGGTTGTTGACAGGCTTAAAAGCCTCCAGAAAGCCGGGAAGATCCGTCGCTTTGCGGCTTCAATCGGGCACAGAGCCATAGGCATAACAGCCAATGCAATGTGTGTCTGGAATGTCCCGGATGAGCAGATCGAAACGGTAGGGAATATCATGGCTGAATTTCCCGAAGTTACGCACTGTTATGAACGCCCCCGTTATCCTGACTGGCAGTACAACCTGTTTACAATGGTCCATTCCTATACTCCCGAAGACTGCGAAAAAGTGGCTGAAAGGATTTCGGAAGCTACCGGGGTTAAGGATTATACCCTTTTCTTCAGTGACAGGGAGTTCAAGAAAACAGGAGTCAGGCTTTAAGGGCTGACTAATTAATTCATCTTATATATCGAGGTCCCTGAAAATGGCTGGAACAAATAATTTTCTCCCCCTAATGCTTGACCTTTCAGGCAGGAAAATCGTGATTTTCGGAGGCGGTTCTGTTGGGGAGCGCAAGGCTGAGCTTTTCTGCGGCTGTGCGGATACTGTCGTTGTCAGCCTTGATTTCTCCGAAAGGCTGCAGGAACTTGGAGCATCAGGGCAGGTAAGGCTGATCCGGCTTGACCTTACGGCGGCAGCGGATTCCGAGCTAAGGGAAATCATTTCAGGGGCTTTTCTTGTTATTCCTGCAACCAGCAGTTCCGAACTTAACCGGAAAATCACTGATATTGCAGGGGAAAGCGATATTTTGATTAATCAGGTGGATGCTTTAGGTAATGTTGTAATCCCATCAGTCATCAAAAGAGGAGACCTTGTGATAGGGATCTCCACCCTTGGGCACAGTCCTGCGGTCTCTAAATACACCCGCAGGCAGATCGAAGGCGTGATAACTCCTGCATATTCCGATATGATCCGGCTTCAGGACGAGTTGAGGACTTACCTCAAACTGCACATAAAGGAGCAGAGGAAAAGGAAAGCCCTTCTCTGGAAAGTCCTTGAAAGCGAAAGTGTCTGGAATGGATTTTCCGAATCATATGAAAAGGCAGCAGAAATCGCATATGCCATAATCTCAGATAATTCCGGAAATTCCGACCTGTAAAATCAGGCTGGAGGTTCACAGGCACATGCAGAGTATATTGAAAGGAAAAGGGTTACTCTGCGAAAGGAAACGTTCTGTGAATGAAAATGCTTTAAATAATTACCCTTTATATAGAAACCCTTAAGTGAAAAATGGCTGATGATTCTTTAATTACCCTTTAAATAGAAACCCTTAAGTGAAAAATGGTTGAGGATTTCTGGACAAAGTTTAATTTACAACTCCTTATATTATTCATTCTATTTCCTGTATTCATTCTATCCGGAGGCTCTCTGTGACAGAAATCTCAAGTATGGTTATATCCCATAAAAAAGCGAAGGTTGAGGAAATGGAATCCGCCTGGCACGGAGATCTGGACGGGCTGCTCCATAACCTGTACAACCATGAGTATGTGTACGAGTGCGTCGTCTTAAAAACCTGCAACCGTGTTGAAATCTACATAGTTTCCCCCAAAAGCAGCAGTATACTTTTCTCTTTTGCAAAGGAAATGGGAGCTTCCACCCACATCATCGACTTTTATGGGCACGACGAGTCTCTGGAACACCTGCTCAGGCTTTCAGGGGGACTCGAGTCCATGATTGTAGGAGAAGACCAGATCCTGGGGCAGATAAAGGATCTCTATGCCTATTCCAAGAAAGCGGGAACAACTGGAAAAATCCTTGATACGGCTTTTGAAAAGGCTATCCAGGTGGGCAAGAAGATCCGGAACGAGACCCTGATCAATAAGGGTTCGGTTTCCATAGGTTCTGCAGCTGTAGACCTTGCTGAAGATATCTTCGGGGGGCTCACAGGAAAATCCGTGCTTGTTATCGGAGCCGGGGAAATAGGAGTCCTGGTTGCAAAGGCTCTTGCCGAAAAGGATATCGAAGCTATTTACATTGCAAACCGCACGTTTAAGAAAGCCGAAGAAATCGCCTACGAGCTAGGAGGTCACGCGGTCAAGCTTGATGATATCAGGTCCTATCTCCCGGGTGCGGATGTCGTGATCAGCGGCACTGGAGCTCCCCATTATATCCTTACGCGGGAGATTATTGAAAAAGCCGTGAAGGACAGGGACAGAAAACTCCTTCTTATCGATATCGCAAATCCCAGGGATATTGAGGAATCCGTCGCGGAGCTCGAAAATGTTGAGCTCTGCAATATCGATAACCTGAGGGTCATCAGTGAAAGGACCCTGAAGATGCGAAAAGAAGAAGCAAAAAAGGCTGAAGCCATTATCCAGGACGAAATCCGGCTTTTAAATCTCCAGTACAAACGCCAAAAAGCTGACCGTTTGATTTCCGAGCTTTACCGGCAGGTCTATGATGTCCGCGTAAGGGAACGGGAAAAAGCAGTTAACCGGCTCAGTGCCTATCATACTATAGGGGAGATCGAAACCGAGGTGCTTGATGATCTCACTCATTCAATTGTCAACAAGATCCTGGCCGAGCCTACCAAAGTCCTCCGCCAGGCTGCAGAACTCGGAAACGAAGAGTTTCTTGATGTGGTTTCAAAGGTCTTCTGCCTCGATAAAGACAGGGTGAGGGTTGAAAACGTGAAACCCGGCTGCACAAAAGAACAGGCACAGGTTAAAGAGCAATATGCTGTAAAAGATTAAGGCCGAAACGTAAAGGAAAGCAGAAGCAATTACAGGCAGAAATAATCTCCAAATTAAAGCAATTCACAGGTAAAGCAGTTAATATTTCTTAACGAATTCACAGGTAAAACAATTCATATTTCAGGAGTGATCACATGTTTCCAGAAGTCAGGTTAAGAAGGTTGAGGACGGGAAAAATCAGGGACCTTGTGCGGGAGACTACCTTATCCGCAAACGACCTGGTCATGCCTATTTTTGTAAACGAGAATATCGATTCCCCAGTTGAGATTTCCTCCATGCCCGGAATATACAATCTTCCTCTCTCAGAAGTTGCAAAAGAGGCAAAAGAGATTGCAGAGCTTGGGATTCCTGCAGTGATCCTTTTTGGAGTGCCTGCATTCAAGGACGCAGAGGGCAGCTCTTCCTGCGGGGAAACTGACGTCATTCAGGAAGCTGTCAGAAGAATCAAAGCCGAACTCGGAGACAAACTTGTAGTGATCACGGATATCTGCATGTGTGAGTATACGAGCCACGGGCACTGCGGGATAATCGACTTTGAAACTAAAGAAGTCCTTAACGACCCTACTCTTGAAGTCCTCGGGAGAATTGCTATCAGCCATGCAAAAGCCGGAGCTGATATGGTAGCTCCTTCGGGAATGATGGACGGAATGGTAGACGCAATCCGGCAGGCGCTTGACTTCAGCGGCTTTGAGAATATTCCTATTATGTCCTATGCCGCAAAATACCATTCTTCTTTCTACGGACCTTTCAGGGAAGCTGCTGAATCGGGTTATTCCTTCGGGGACCGCTCGACCTACCAGATGGACCCTGCAAACAGTGACGAGGCTCTCCGGGAAGTAACCCTTGATGTGGCAGAAGGGGCAGACATCCTGATGGTAAAGCCTGCGCTTCCCTACCTGGATATCATATACAGAGTTAAGAGTGAGTTCGGGATGCCAACAGCCGCATACAACGTAAGCGGGGAGTATTCCATGATCAAGGCAGCCGCAGCCAATGGATGGATTGATGAGAAAAAAGCCATGTACGAGTCCCTTATTTCGATCAAGAGGGCAGGGGCGGATTTCATCATTACTTACTTTGCAAAGGATGCTGCTCGGATGCTGAAGTAACTGCTTTCTTTTCAGGCATTCCTGTTTTTAGGAGGTTTCAGTCAGGGCTTTCTTTCCCGCCTCCTTTTCTTACCTTTTGTTTTTAAGCCTGTCTTTTGCCTGTATGCTATCATCAATGGTTGCTTCCATCAATAACTGCTTAATAGGTGAAGGCTCTGTTATAAAGATAATAAGGAGCACAGAAAAGAGCATTAGCTTAATCCAGAAGCTCACTCCTGAAAGCCCACTTGAAAAATAAAGCCTGCTTTGCTTAAAGATTAACTTTAAGTCAGGAATTTATTTCAGTCCGGGAATTGACCTTTATTTCAGGTCTTTTTAACTCAAAAGTCCCTTTAATTTACTCAATTTAATTTACTCAATTTAATCTAGTCAATTTAATTTACTCAAATTAATCTATTTACAGTCCTTTATTGAACATTTAAGTCCATCCGGTGAGATTTCCATGACGTTTGAGGTAACACTTGATAAGTCCAGACAGATGTATGAGAAAGCAAAGACCCTCATCCCTGGTGGGGTTAGCAGTCCGGTGCGCGCAATCAAACCCTATCCTTTCTATACCGCTTCTGCGGACGGTTCGAAGATAAGGGACCTTGACGGAAACGAATATATTGACTACTGCCTTGCCTACGGTCCTGCTATCCTCGGGCACAACCATCCGGTAATAAAGGAGGCAATAAAAACTCAGCTCGATAAAGGCTGGCTCTACGGAACTCCCACCGAGCTTGAGGTAACCCTCGCAGAAAAGGTTGCAGGCTATTATCCCAGCATTGATATGCTCCGTTTCGTTTCTACAGGCACGGAAGCCACCATGAGTGCCCTTCGCCTTGCCCGCGGCTTTACACGCAGAAATAAATTCATCAAGATTGAAGGTGGGTTTCACGGCGCCCATGATGCGGTGCTCGTAAAGGCCGGTTCAGGGGCTACTACCCTTGGAGAGCCCGATTCCCTCGGCATTCCTGCAGATTTCACCAAACATACCCTGCAGGCTCCCTATAACGATATTGAAACAATGACCGAACTTGTGGAAAAGAATAGGGACGATCTTGCAGCAGTGATCATAGAGCCTGTAATGGGGAATATAGGCCCTGTTCTCCCGTTACCCGGATACCTGGAAGAACTCAGAAAGCTCACGCTGGAAAATGATGTACTTCTCATTTTCGATGAGGTTATTACCGGGTTCAGGCTCGCAATGGGCGGGGCGCAGGAATACTTCGGGGTCGTGCCTGACATGACCACCCTCGGAAAGATCGTAGGCGGGGGCATGCCAATAGGGGTCTTTGGCGGCCGCCGGGAAATTATGGAAATGATCGCACCTTCCGGGCCTGTCTATCAGGCAGGGACCTTCAGCGGAAGCCCCTGCTCGGTGGCAGCTGGCATTGCCATGCTTGATTACCTGAAAGAGGAAAATATTCACGCAAAGCTGAATTCAACCGGAGATTACATGCGCACTGTGCTCTCGGAAATCGTTGAGGATGAAGGACTTGACTATAATGTGTGCGGAATTGCTTCCATGTTCAAGATTTTCTTCGGGGCAGAGCCTCATAATTACCAGGAGGTCCTGAAGTGTGACAAGGATGGCTACTTTGCATTCTTCCACAGGATGCTTGCAAGCGGGGTTTTCCTGCCTCCGTCCCAGTTTGAGACTAACTTCATATCTGCAGCCCACAGCGAAGAAGACCTTGAAAAGACCCTTGAAGCTTATATGGAAAATCTCTGAAGATTTTATCTTTTAAAACGTTTGAGGATTCCAAATGATCATAGGTACCCGGGGCAGCCAGCTTGCGCTTGCCCAGACCGAGAATGTTGCACGCCTTCTTAAGGAACAGGGCGTTGAAACCAGTATTAAGATTATAAAAACCAGCGGAGACCGGTTTACTGACCGTCCCCTGCATGCCGTATCCGGAGGAGTCGGGGCTTTTGTCCGGGAACTGGACGATGTCATGCTTGCAGGAGAGGTCGACATCGCTGTCCATTCGATGAAGGACATGCCCACAATCCGCCCGCCGGAGCTTCCTACTGCCGCAGTTCTGAAGCGTGACACTCCATTTGATGTCCTGATTACATACGATGGGACTACTCTTGACGAACTGCCTGAACAGTCCATTATAGGCACCAGCTCCCTGAGAAGGGCTGCCCAGATCAAGCGTTACAGGCCTGACCTTATTACTCAGGAGCTCAGAGGCAATATCGACACCAGGCTCAGGAGGCTTAAAGAAGGGCAGTATGACGGTATTCTGCTCGCGAAGGCAGGGTTTGAGCGTATGGGCTGGGACCTTGAAGGAGAAATCCTTTCCCCTGGGTTTTTCTGCCCTTCCCCGAACCAGGGCACGGTTGCAGTGGTGACAAGGGCAGGCACTGAGGCTGAAGCTGCGGTTTCCAAACTTGATCATACCGAGAGCCGGATTGTTACTGAACTCGAACGCATCCTGATCTCCGAACTTGGAGGGGGCTGTACAACTCCTATTGGCTCCTATGCCGAGCTTAAACCTGATAAGAAAGAAATTCATGTTCTGGCTGAAGTCCTTTCCCTGGATGGCAGAGAAGTTGTCCGGGTTGAGGAGTCTATCCCGATGATTGGTGGTATTGAGAGAGCCAGGAAACTGGGGCACAGGCTTGTGGAGATGGGGGGTAAGAGGCTGGCGGAAGAAGCGCTCCTTCAGATCTCCGGAGACGCCTGCGGTACAGAAGGTTCATACGATTATTGATACAGAGACTGCCCGCGGGCAGGAAATGGAGTTATGTAATGTATACTCTCACCGGACTTAAATTAAAAAACCCGACCATTCTTGCAGCCGGGGTGCTCGGGACAACCGGCGCTTCCCTCTGCAGGGTTGCGCGTGAAGGGGGCGCAGGTGCAGTTGTGACCAAATCCATAGGTCCCACCCCGAAAACCGGACACCACAACCCCAGCATGGTCAGGCTGGACTGCGGCTTTTTAAATGCCATGGGGCTTCCGAACCCTTCCTATCCCAGCTTCCTGCAGGAGCTCGAGTTTGCAAAAAATAACTCTCCAGCTCCGGTAATTGCAAGCATTTTCGGCGGGAATCCGTCTGAGTTTGCTGAAGTTGCTCAGGGCTTGCTTCCTGCAAAGCCTGATGCCTTCGAGCTGAACGTGAGCTGCCCCCACGCTGAAGGTTATGGGGCTGCAATCGGTTCAAACCCCTGCCTGGTAGAGGCAGTTACGGCGGCTGTGAAAGATGTTGTTAACGTTCCTGTCTGGGTCAAGCTGACCCCCAATGTTGCAGATATCACATGCATCGGAAATGCAGCAGAAGCCGGGGGCGCAGACGCTGTTGTTGCAATCAACACTTTAAAAGGAATGGCTATTGATATTGAATCCGGATATCCGGTGCTTGGAAACCGTTCAGGAGGGCTCTCTGGAAAGGCTGTCAAGCCCGTAGCCGTCAAATGCGTCTACGACCTCTACACTGCCCTGGAAATACCGGTGATCGGTGTAGGAGGAGTTTCTTCCTGGGAAGATGCCGTGGAAATGATGATGGCAGGGGCAACCGCTGTCCAGGTCGGGTCTGCGGTATATGACCGGGTGGATATCTTCTCTGAAATCGGTGCAGGAATAGAGGCTTTCCTCGAGAGGAAAGGTTATTCGGATATAAAGAAAATTATAGGGCTTGCCCACGAGATGGTCTGATGCTTCCTCTTAATGCTACAATAACACAGATAACTGAAGAATCCCCTGCTGTCAGGACTTTTTTCTTTGACCCCAGGTTTGAGGATATGGGGCCGGGGCAGTTTGTAATGGTCTGGATCAGGGGCGTGGACGAGATTCCTATGGGCCTTTCCAGAAATAATTCCATAACTGTCCAGAAGGTAGGGGAGGCAACCTCAAAGCTCTTTGAGTTAAAAGAAGGAGATTCTTTCGGGCTCAGGGGTCCTTTCGGAAAGGGCTTTACCCTTCCTGTTAAAGGCGAAAAAATACTTGTTATAGCTGGCGGGGTCGGAGCTGCTCCCCTATCTCCTTATGCCGAGGCAGCCTTTGCTGCAGGCGCTGAGGTGCATACTATTCTTGGAGCACGGAGTGCCGGAGACTTGCTTTTTGAAGGGCGATTTGAAGCTCTTGGAAAGGTTTATGTCTCTACCGACGACGGTTCAAAAGGAGTTAAAGGGTTTGTGACTGATGTCCTCAAAAGCCTTGACATGGCAGCCTATGACAGAATTTCAGTCTGCGGCCCTGAAATAATGATGTCTTCGGTTTTCAGGCTTCTTGAAGAGAGAAAGGCTCTGGAAAAGTCAGAGTTCAGCCTCCACCGCTATTTTAAATGCGGCATCGGAGTCTGCGGGGCATGCTGCATAGACCATTCCGGGCTTCGGGTCTGCAAGGACGGGCCTGTGTTTTCCGGGGTTCAACTCATTGGTTCGGAACTCGGAAAATATTCCCGGGATGCCAGTGGGCGAAGAGTTAAAATTTAAGTTTCTATATATCATTTAAAAAAATGAAAGAGAGCAGGTAAAAAGCTCCACGAATACAGGATGAGGAAGGCAAAGATATGATTGGAAGGTTCAGGTCAGGAGATAATATTTTTTATGGGGAAATCGAAGATGGGCGTGTGTATCCCAATGGAGGGATCTCTGCCGGGGCATTTGAACTCTCGGAACTTCGCGTTCTACCACCCTCATTCCCCTCTAAAATCGTCTGTGTTGGCCTGAACTATAAAGATCATGCCGAAGAACTTTCCATGGAAGTCCCTAAATCCCCTGTTCTTTTTTTAAAGCCTCCCTCTGCGGTTATAGGGCATGGGGACAAGATCATTTACCCTGCATCCAGTTCGAGGGTAGACTATGAAGCTGAACTCGCAGTCGTAATCGGAAAGCGCTGCAAGAATATTTCAGCCGAAAAAGCCGAAGACGTGATTGCAGGTTATACCTGTTTTAATGATGTGACTGCACGTGATCTCCAGCAAAAGGACGGGCAGTGGACAAGAGCAAAGAGTTTTGATACTTTTGCAGCATTCGGGCCCTATATAGTCTCTACAGAAGAAATTGATGTTGCTGATGTAAAGATTGCCTGCAGGGTAAACGGGGAAACCAGACAGGAATCAAGCACTTCAAACCTGATTTTTGATATTCCTTATCTCATTGAATTCATTACCGAGATTATGACCCTGGAAGTTGGGGATGTAATAGCTACCGGTACACCTCCTGGAGTTGGTGAACTGCACAGAGGAGATACTGTGGAAGTTGAAATCCAGGGAATCGGAAAACTTAGTAACGAGGTTGTCTGATGCTTCTTGAGCAAATTGGAACTGAACTTGACCTTGCAGAGCGCCACCTGATTGTGCTCAAAAAGGTAATTGAAGAAGGTCCCATAGGAATCCTTAAACTTGCAGAAGTTACCGGGATGCAGAACCATAAGGTGCGTTATTCCCTGAGAGTCCTTGAGCAGGCAAATCTTATCAAGCCTTCAGCTCAGGGTGCGGTGCCAGGGGATGCTGTCCCTAAATTCCTGCAGGATTTTGAGCGGGAACTAGGTAGTATCAATGAGAAAGTGTCCCGGATACGGGGAATTGAAGTCTCTATTCCGAAGTAAAGGCTTTTGTCTTTGAAAACCCTTTCTGGATGTGCTTTTTTGCAATCCGGGCTTTTCTCCGGAGTTCCGGGCTTCGGTGACTTTTTATAATCCTATTTACATGTTTTTTCCGCAATCACCGGATTCAGCGCATCTTATGGATTTATCCCTTTTTGTGGGTTTATCTATTCAGTTGAACTTGTGTGATATTCTTGTCTCATCTAATCAAGATTTAATCCATGTTTATTTTTGGAGAAGCTCCTATGACCTTAAGTCCTGAAGATCTTAAATCAATAGAAAAATATGCCCTTCAAAATGCTGTAAAATACGGAAAAGCCCCCCAGCCAAAAGCTGTAATGGGCAAGGTAATGGGGGAGTACCCTCAGCTAAGGGCCGATCCCAATGCCGTCTCTGCGGCACTTGAAGCTATTGTTTCAGAAATTGCTAATGGAAACCCTGAAGCCTGGGAAGCCCGGCTGTCGGAAATTGCTCCAGAGCTCATAGAAGCCCTGAGTGTAAAGAAAGAGCCTGACAAGGGTTTAAAACCCCTCGAAGGGGCAGAGACCGGGAAAGTCGTAATGCGCTTTGCCCCTAACCCCAACGGGCCCGGGACCATGGGCAGCGCAAGGGGCATGGTAGTCAATTCCGAGTACGTAAAGATCTATGAAGGCAAGTTTATCCTGCGTTTTGACGATACCGATCCTGATATAAAGCGCCCCATGCTTGAAGCCTATACCTGGTATCTGGACGACTTCAAATGGCTCGGAGTTGTGCCTGACCAGGTTGTCTATGCCTCTGACCATTTCCCTATGTATTATGATTATGCAAAAAAGCTAATTGAGATGGGAAAAGCCTACGTCTGTTTCTGTAAAGGGGAGGACTTCAAACAGTTTAAGGATGCTAAACAGGCCTGCCCGCACAGGGACACCAGCCCTGAAGAAAACCTCATGCACTGGGAAAAGATGCTTGCCGGGGAATATGAAGACCAGCAGGCTGTGCTGCGGATCAAGACCGATATCAAACATAAGGACCCTGCTTTGAGGGACTGGGGTGCATTCAGGATTAGAAAAATGTCCCACCCCCGCCCTGAAATCGGAAACAAATACGTTGTCTGGCCCCTTCTGGACTTTGCAGGCGCTATCGAAGACCATGAGCTCGGCATGACACATATCATCCGGGGCAAAGACCTTATGGACAGCGAAAAGCGGCAGGGCTACATCTACAAATACTTTGGCTGGACATACCCGAAGACCACCCACTGGGGTAGGGTCAAGATCCACGAGTTCGGAAAGTTCAGCACGAGTACCCTGCGCAAATCCATTGAATCCGGAGAATACAGCGGCTGGGACGACCCCCGCCTGCCAACAATCCGGGCAATCAGGCGCCGTGGGATAAGAGCTGAAGCTCTCAAAAAGTTCATGATCGAAATGGGAGTCGGGATGACTGACGTGAGTATCAGCATGGAGTCTCTTTACGCCGAAAACCGTAAAATCGTGGACCCCATTGCAAATAGGTACTTCTTTGTCTGGGACCCGGTAGAACTGGAAATTACCGATTCAGAGCCTGCAGTTGCTAAACTTCCGCTCCACCCCACTGATCATGCAAGAGGTGTAAGGGAAATTGCCGTAGAAAATAAGGTACTTGTCTGTAAGGACGATGTAGAAAAACTTGAAGTGGGCTCTGTCCTCCGCTTAAAAGATTTCTGTAATATCGAAATCACTTCCCTTTCCCCGCTACAGGCAAAACGCTCTGATGTTTCTCTTGAAGCCCTTAAAAAAGCAAAAGCAAAAATCCTCCACTGGGCTCCCGTTGACGGAATTTCTGTTAAAGTCCGAGGTCCTGAAGGCGATATCGAAGGAATAGGAGAACACGGGATTGCAGCCGAACTTGACAACATCGTCCAGTTCGAGAGATTCGGATTCTGTAGAATTGATGCCGTAGATGGAGAAAAAGTTGTGGCTTATTTTGCCCACAAGTGATTCCGGAAAATGTGAAGGACAGGGGAAAGAAGAAGGACAGAAAAACTGTCCCTTCTGCTTCCTCTCCTGTTTTCTATTTTTATATTACTGTTATTGTTACCTTCTCCGCTTCAGGATATAAGCCGCTCCTGCCGCCAGAACTGTAAATCCAAGACCCGGTCCAGGAGCTCCGTTTTCTTCTGGAGCTTCTGTTTCATTAGTTTCATTTCCTTCCCCTGCGGTTTCGTTTTCTTCTGTCTGTTCTTCTACAGGGGTTCCAGTCTCATTTCCTGCGCCTTCTCTGTCTGCCAGGCCCTGCTCGTAAGCTTCAGCATCCAGTTTGCTTTCGAGGGATGTGACAGCATTTGGAACTTTCGGGAAAAGCGGGGAGTTATCGGATCCGCCTCCGGTTACCTCGTATGAGACATCACATATTCCATTGCTGTTTCCATCCACGCAGGTTTCACTGTAACCGGTCCCTTCAAGGTCTGCCCAGAAATTACCGCCAATATAAGGGCCCCGGACAAGGTTACTTTTGGTTGAGAGGGTACTCTGCCAGGTGTTGTCTGCGTTTACGGTGTTTTCTTCTACATTTTCTGCGTTTTTGAAGTAGTTATTAAAGATAATGTTCCTGCGGCTCTCTTCAAGGGAGATCCCGAAACCGTAGTTATAAGCAACGAGGTTGTCCTGGATCGTGTTTGAGTCCGAGCCTTCGAGCCTTATCCCTATTTCATTCAGGGTTATGGTGTTGCCGTTTATGTTATTATTTCCCGCTTCCTGCAGCAGAATCCCGTATTCTGAGTTTCTGGCTCTGTTATTGTTGATATAGCAGTTATTGGCTCCTGTAAGCAAAATTCCGGCTTTCTTTGAATCCTCCACCCCAAATCCGCTGAAAGTTACCCTTTCCGCAGTTATTTCTACGGTACTTTCTGCAGGGTCAGCTGCCTTTACAATCGTATTGTTAGGGTTCCTCGAGTCTGACCAGATTCTCACCTGCCTGTCTATTTTGAGGTTTTCAACATAAGTCCCGGGGCTTACAAAAATAGTATCTCCGGCTTTTGCGGCATCCACTGCAGCCTGTATTGTTGTATAGCCCCCTTCGGTTTCAGAATCCACGTTTAAGTTTGCTGCAGAAACGGCAGAGCATGTGCATATGACTGCCAGAATAAATGCAGTTGCTACTATTTTTAATACCTGTAAATTCCTTTCTTTCATTCTTTCCATCTTTAGTTCCCCTTTTACTCTTCCATTTCTTTATGGTTCTTTCATTCGTTTTTATCGTTTTAGAAACCGTTAATTTCCTCTTTTCCGAATTTCCTCTGTTTCTCAGGAACGGATCTTATCTCTTTTTCAGAAATGAATCTTGTTTGTTTTTCAGAGCTAATTCTTTCAATATTTTATCAGGAAAACAATTTTGTCCTGAAAAGATATATCTTTGGAATCACAAGTTCTGAACAATCATCCTTGAAAAGTAATATCTAAAAGATTACAGAAGCGAAGTTTGTTTAAACTAACAGTTAATGATTTCCAAAAGTTATCTTTATGATGGACTGAGTATTCCTACTTATCAGATTTCGAAAATATCAAGTCTTGAAACCTGACTACCTATAAATGCTCGAAATGCTTGCAGTTGTAAATGACTGCAGTCATAAAGTATAACCTAAAACCCTTATATCTAAAGTAAAACCTGAAACCCTTATATCTGAATTGTTTTATTCTTGTCTCGAATGGAGGCTTAAAATGGATGAAAAAATTGCGCCCCAACTTGAAGAGCTAACCAGGGCGCTTGGAGACATTGAAAAGAGTGGTATCCGGGCAGAATTCGATAAACTTCTTGCTTTTCGCGTACCTCCGGAAGTTGCAAAGGAGAGTATCCTCCGAAAGTTTGGTGGAAAAAGGAAAGTCCTGAAGGTAAAAGACCTTTCAGCTTCCCTTAAGAATTTTGAAATAACAGGCAGAATCCTGGATCTAGGGGAAAAGGCACTTCGTCCTCAGGAAGGGGGGCATGAGGGGCCTTCCAGATTGTATACCGGGGTTCTTGCAGACGAAACGGGTTCTGTCATGTTTTCCTCATGGAGGGAGTTGCCGGGCTCGGTTGGAGATGTTATCAATGTCAGGAACGCCTATACTCGCCTCTGGCAGAACAGGATAAGGCTTTCTATAGGGGAGCAATCTCTGGTATCTAAAGTTTCTGACTCTTCACTCCCTCCGCTTTCCGAACTTTCCGAAAGTCCCGCAAAAAAATTGATTGATATCGGTGCTGCGGATTTTTCCGTTAGAACCGTAGCCTGTGTACTTCAGCTTTCTCACAGAGAAGTTCTGGTCAGGGGTAAGCAGTCTAAAGTGATTTCCGGCGTGCTTGCGGATGAGACCGGCAGGCTGCCTTTCAGCGCCTGGGTTGAACTTCCGGGCATTGACATAGGAAGCATAATCCGGATAGAAGGGGCCCAGATCCGCATGTTCAGGGGAATGCCTTCGATCAATATCCTCAGCAGTACTAAAGTCTCTTCAGTAGGGTCTGAAGAAGCTGAAAGTCTTGCTTTTACTTTCGAGTCCGCAGCAAAAGACCCTGCCCCCTTTAAAATAGAAGAAATAGACTCAAGAGACAGTATGTTCGATATAGCTGCTGCAGGCAATGTTGTTTCAGTCCGACCGGGTTCCGGAATCATTTCCCGCTGTCCGGAGTGCAGCCGTGTGGTTCAGAAATCAAATTGCAGGGCACATGGCAAGGTGGAAGGCGTAAGAGATATGCGAATTAAGGCTATACTGGATGATGGGACAGGGGCTATGTCAGTCATGTTTCCAAGGGAACTTGCAGAATCTATCTACGGGAAGACCCTTGAGGAAGCCGAACAGCTCATGTTTTCTGATATTTCTAAAGATGCGGTCTATGAAGACCTGAGACGGTTCCTTACCGGCCGTTACCTGGCAGTACGCGGGAATTCTTCAAAGGGAGAGTATGGAATTTCTTTTGTTGCAGAAAGTGCCTGGGTGCCCGAAGATGACCTCGCTGTTAGAGTTGTTGAATTATTACACAGGCTCGGGCAGGATGAAGAGGATCCGGGTTCAGAGGTTTCCGGGGGAGGGATAAGCCTTGCTTAAGAGAGAAGTTGCAAAAAGGGTTTTTGCAAAAGAATTTGAAGCCTGCAGGGAGCTTGAGAAATCGGCAAGATCCGCGTCCGAAACAGCTGATTCAAAATCCCCCAACCTGCTTATCAGCCCCCTGGGGCTTATTCTCAACCGTGTCTTTGCAATTGGTGTGCTTACCGAACTCGACAGTATAGGTACACAAAATGAAATGTGGAAAGCCCGGATAGTTGACCCAACGGGAGCTTTTACGGTATATGCAGGGCAGTACCAGCCTGATGCTTCCATTTTCTTTTCAACGGTTCAGGTCCCTGCTTTCATAGCACTTACCGGAAAAGCCAGAATTTACGAACCCGAACCGGGCTCTGTTTTTATCTCAATCCGGGCAGAAGAGGCAAACGTTGTAGACGAAGAGCTCCGCAATAGGTGGGTTGTGGATACTGCAGAACAGGCCGTTGACAGGCTTGAGGCTTTTTCGGATGCTCTCGCATGCGGATACCATGGGGAAACACTCAGGGAATACCTGCTTGAGAGAGGAATTTCCGAAGAGCTTGCGGAAGGGATATCCATTGCCCTTGAAAGGGAACGCGCCCCTCAGGAATTTGCTAAACAGCTCAGGGCTTCTATCCGGGAAGGTCTCAGCGCTCTGAACTTCGAATCCGAAGATCCTGCAGGAGCCAAGGCTGACCAGAAGGAGTTCGTACTTGAGCTGCTCAGGGAAATGGGTGGAGGCAAGGGAGTTGATTACGCTAGTTTTGTAGATGCCGCAATCTCAAGAGGCGTCCCTGAAGAGTTAGTAGAAGAAGTTGTCCGTTCTCTTCTTTCGGGAGGGCAGTGTTACGAACCGAAGATCGGAATTATAAGGCTTGTAGGTTAATCGTGTGGAGTAGAGCTTTAAAGATCCTAATATTAGGAAAATCCGCCTCTAAAAACATGTGATAATGCTTAAGTGTGATTAAGTTGATTGGTATTCTTTGTTAAAATTTAGCATCTCACGTTTATCGTATTTATCTGGAGAAATTAACATGAAAGTATTGGTCAGCGACTCACTCTCCAATGAAGGTTTGGAGATTCTGAAAAAATATTTTACTGTTGACGTTTGTACCGGTCTCTCCGAAGACGAGCTGGTGGAAAAGATCGGGGCCTACGATGCCCTTGTAATACGCAGCGGCACTCAGGTTACTCAGAGAGTCATCGAGGCTGCTGACAGCCTGAAAATTATCGGAAGGGCAGGAGTCGGAGTCGACAATGTCGATGTTGACGCAGCCACCAAGAAAGGAATCATTGTAGCCAATGCTCCCGAAGGAAATATGATTTCGGCAGCAGAGCACACAATTGCTATGATGATGTCGATGTCCAGGAATATCCCTCAGGCAAACGCTTCCCTGAAATCCAGGGAATGGAAGCGCAACAAGTTCACGGGCGTTGAGGTCAAGGGCAAGACACTGGGAGTTGTAGGGCTCGGAAGAATCGGGTCTGAAGTCGCAAAGCGGGCTTCAGGGCTTGAGATGAACCTTATGGGGTATGACCCTTTCATTTCCGAGAAGCGGGCTGCCGAACTCGGAGTCAAGCTGGCTACAGTTAATGAAATTGCAAAAGAGGCTGACTACATCACAGTGCACACTCCACTTATCAAGGAAACCAGAAATATCCTTGATGACGAGCAGTTCGCCCTCATGAAGCCAGGGGTCAAGATCATCAACTGTGCCCGCGGCGGTATCATCAGCGAAGAAGCCCTTACAAGAGCCCTTGAAAGTGGAAAGGTCGGCGGGGCAGCCTTAGATGTTTTTGTTGAGGAACCACCTTTTGACAATCCTCTTCTGAAATTTGACAACGTCATTGTAACTCCGCATCTCGGTGCCTCCACACAGGAAGCTCAGGTTAATGTTGCAATCGACATCGCCAGGGAAGTAGTCTCCGTCCTTACTGGCGGGCTTGCAAAGAACGCAATCAATATCCCCTCGGTGAAGCCCGAAGCTATGGCAGTCCTTGCTCCATACATCAGGCTCGCAGAGCTCATGGGTAAAATTGCAGGGCAGCTTGTAGACGGCAATTACGAAAAGGTAGAAATCGCGTACAATGGGGAAATCTCCGGAAAAGACACCAGGCCCCTTACAGTCTCTGCCCTCAAAGGGCTGCTTGAAATGGCTCTCGGTTCCGGGGTAAATTACGTCAATGCTCCTATCCTTGCGAAGTCCAGAAAGATCGCAGTAGTGGAAAGCAAGTCCGAATCTGCAGAAGAGTATTCTTCAACTGTCAGTATCAGGCTCACCAGCGGAGAAACGGCGAAGCTGGTTGCCGGAACTGTTGTTGGAGATGAGCCCAAGATTGTCTCCGTTGATGATGACAGTGTAGACATCTTCCCCGCAGGCCGTATGATCTTTGCCAAGCACATTAACAAACCGAATGTTATCGGACCCTGTTGTATGGTTCTTGGTAAAAACAACATCAACATTTCAGGCATGCAGGTCGGAAGGGCGGAAGTCGGAGGCGTTACCATGATGGTCCTTAACGTGGATGTCGATGTCTCTGATGCAATCCTTGAAGAGGTAAGGCAGGTCCCTGGAATCATCAATGCCAAGCTTGTGACCCTCTGAATTCGTTCATCAGTAAATTGTAGTAAAAATATTCCGAAAAACATTTCACTTCGGTACAGGCTTAAATTTCATTTCTGTGCCGGAGATATTCAATTTTTTTTTCGGAATTCTTCAAATGTGAAACTGCACCCTGTGGGACTTATATACTATACTGCCCCTCCCAGCGCAGTTATTTCTCGAGGTTCATGAATGGAAGAACTTAAACGTGTTGTTTCGGCCCCTTTTAAAAAAAATCTTACCGGTTCTCTCCCGGAAAAAGACTTTGAGTTTTCCCTTGCCTTTGATCTGAAATGGTTTTCCCCGAAGACTGCTTCTGAGATAAAGGGCCGCGCCCTTGAAGCAGGCCTGCTTTCCCTTAAGGACGGTGCACTTTTACCCTGTTTTGATGTTGAGAGTGTCCGGCTTCCCCATGCTTTTAAACCTCCTGAAGATTTTCTCGAACTCAACAAGAAACCCGGAAAACCAGATAAATCTTCTGCAGGTCGTCACAGGGAAGAAATATCCTTTGAACAGATCCTTGATTTCGTTTCCGCGGATACGGGCGTAAACAGACAACGGCTTGTTTCCGAAATCAATTCCATGCAGGATAGGCTTGCTTATCTTGTGGATATCCGGATAGTGGCACTTATTGTGGCAAGAAAGTTCGGATGCGAAATAGAGGGGATACTTGGGAAGGTTTCCATGGTTGTTCCTGGTTCTTCAGATTACGCATAATCTTTATGTACTAGAAATGTTATTCACATCATACCATCCGACTAATCGCTTGATCTTTAATTTGCTGCCCCTATCTTCAGAGTCGCGGCAGCTATAGCGATGTTCGAACGCGATAGGGAATTTTTTTCCGCGTGAGTGAGATTTCATACTAATCTTGCGGAGGGACATACATTGGGTAAAAAATCACTGGTAAAACTAGTAAGAAAAACAAATCCAAGAATCGTTTCCCTGATTCTTACCCTGAAAGAGAGGGCAAATGGAGATTCTGCCCCCATCTGGAAGGATATAGCGAAACGTCTTGAGGCGCCGTCCAGAAACTATGCGGCTGTGAATATAAGCAAGATCAACAGGCACACTGCTGAAGATGATGTCCTGCTTATCCCCGGAAAAGTCCTGGGTGCAGGTCTCCTTGATCATTCTGTTACGGTTGCGGCTGTAACATTCAGCGAATCCGCAGTTGAAAAAATAACTGAAGCCGGCGGCAAGTGCCTGAGTCTCGAGGAGATCATGGAAGCAAATCCAAAAGGGTCCGGTATCCGGATTTTCCGCTGAGGTGACAAGATGACGGTTATCGATGCAAATGGACTTATTCTGGGGCGTCTTGCAAGTACAGTTGCAAAACAGTTGCTTTCAGGAGACGAAAAGGTTTATATTATAAATGCCGAAAAAGCCATCATTTCTGGCGCAAGGGCAGCCACCCTTAGAGAGTACCGGGAGACCCGAGAAAGGGGTGCAACGGAATTCGGGCCTTACTTCCCGAAGCGTCCGGACCGCATCCTGAAGAGGACTATTCGTGGCATGCTGCCCTATAAGAAATCAAGAGGCAAGGATGCAATGTCCAGGCTCAAAGTCTATGTAGGTGTCCCCTATGAACTTAAGGGTGCTGAAACGATCGCCATCGCAGATGCCGACATGAGGCTTCTGAGTTCCAACAAGTACATGGAGCTTGGTGAAGTGAGCCAGAAAATGGGTTCAAAGTTCTAATGGGTGAGTCCTCATGGTCAAAGTAGTTAATTCATCTGGAAAGCACAAGACTGCAACTGCACGTGCAACAGTCATGAAAGGTACCGGTAAGGTCAGGATCAACAAAATTCCACTCGAGCTCTATACTCCTGAGCTTGCAATGATGAAGATCTCCGAACCTCTGCTAATCGCAGGAAATGAAGTAGTTTCCGGGCTTGACATCAATGTCGATGTTCGGGGCGGCGGAATCGTCGGGCAGGCTAATGCGGTAAGGACCGCTGTTGCTCGTGGGATTGTGGAATGGACAAATGACACAATCATCAGAGACAACTTCGCAACCTACGACCGCAGTTTACTTGTAAGCGATTCCAGGCAGAAAGAATCAAAGAACTTTGGTGGGCCTGGAGCAAGGGCTAAATACCAGAAATCTTACAGGTAAGGACAGTTATGATCCCAGTCCGATGTTTCTCATGTGGAAAAGTAATCTCTAACTATTGGGATGAGTACAAAAGACGCGTCAACGATGGCGAAGACGCTGCTACAGTAATGGATGATCTCGGGATCACCCGTTACTGCTGTCGCAGAATGTTCCTCAGCCATGTCGAACTTGTTGACGTTCTTTCACCGTACCAGTAAGGGACCGTAGGGTAGCTTGGTCCATCCTTCGGCGTTCGGGACGCCGGAACCTGAGTTCGAATCTCAGCGGTCCCACTTCCCTTTTTAAGGGCACTGGTTTTCAGGTGTATGTACTGAATATCAAATTTATCATGCTTCTCGATTATCGGAACTCATCGGAGCGTTTTTAAGTTTCAGGGTGATCTGTTGGTTAAGGAAAAATATACCCGGTTCGAGCGTGCACGAATTGTTGGTGCAAGAGCATTGCAGATAGCAATGGGGGCTCCTGTCCTGGTTGAAGATGACGGGCGGCTGGACCCCCTGGGTGTAGCCATTGCAGAGTTGAAGGCCGGAGTTATTCCTATAACGGTCAAACGTAAGAAAAGCTAAAAACGTAATGGGATACATTTCAGATGCTGAATGCGTTTTATTGTTGATTCTATATATGAGGTGACTTTATGGAGGAAATTGAGCAGACAGGGCAGGAGGAAACCGGAGAGCAGCCTTTGCCTGAAGAAAATGTCGTGGCTGAAGCAAAACCTGAAAAGGAAGCCGCAGCAAAGACCGGATCTGTACCTGTAGAATCGGGGGAAGAAGCAGTTTCTCCCAAAGAGGGAGCTACATCCCTTGTATCTATTGACGAATACCTGGCAGCAGGTGTTCATATCGGGACCCAGCAGAAGACTCAGGATATGATGCGTTTCGTATACAGGGTCAGAACTGACGGGTTATACGTACTTGATATTCAGTCCACAGATGAAAGAGTCAGAGCTGCATCAAAATTGTTGTCTCACTATGACCCTTCCAGACTCCTTGTGGTATCTTCAAGGCAGTATGGGCAGCACCCCGCCAGAATGTTCTCAAGGGCACTTGGCACAAGGGCAATGCTCGGAAGGTTTATTCCAGGTTCTCTTACAAACCCGCAGATGCATGGTTTCTTTGAACCGGATGTTATAATTGTAACCGATCCGGCCGGAGATGCCCAGGTCCTGAAGGAAGCTTCAAGCATTGGGGTGCCTGTGATCGCACTTTGTGACACCAACAACCTGACCTCAAATGTGGATCTCGTAATCCCAACCAACAATAAAGGTAGAAAAGCTCTTTCTCTTGTCTACTGGCTGGTTGCAAGGGAAGTATCCAGACTCAATAATACCCCCTTCAATTACGAGATGACTGATTTCGAAACTCCTCTCTGATTTCGGAACATCCGTCCTGCATACTGCAAGGGTTTATACAAATTGCCCATATCTTATATTATGGGTGATTGGAAATGAGACAACCAGCAGTTGCAGGGCAGTTCTATCCCCTGCATTGTGAAAATCTGGAGAAAGAACTTCTACGATGTTTCGAAGGTCTGGAGTTCAGAGAACGAGAAGTCCTTGGGGCTGTTTGCCCGCATGCCGGGTATATCTATTCCGGGAAAGTGGCTGCACATGTTTATGCAACCCTTCCTGAAGCCGATACCTATATCCTTTTCGGCCCCAACCATACAGGGTACGGTTCGCCAGTATCAGTATCCAGAGAAACGTGGAAAACCCCTCTGGGAACTATTGATGTTGATCTCGAACTTGCAGAAGGATTTCTCGGGAGCATCGTTGATGCAGATGAACTGGGGCACACATACGAGCACTCTATTGAAGTCCAGCTTCCTTTTCTTCAATACCGTTTCGGACGGAATTTTAAAATTCTTCCTATTTGCATGGGTATGCAGGACGAAGAAACAGCAGTTGAGGTGGGAAACCTTGTTGCTGACCTTGTTTCCGAAAGCGGGAAACGTGCGGTTATCATAGCGTCCAGTGATTTTACTCATTACGAAACTGCAGAACGCGCAAGGGAAACCGATACCGAAGTTATAGATGCTATCCTGAATCTCAATGTCTCAGGCATGTATGACCGGCTCCAGCGAAGAAATGCTTCAGTATGCGGATATGGGCCTATTGCAGCAATGCTTTCAGCTTCCCAAAAGCTCGGAGGGTCCAGGGCAACTCTACTTAAATATGCAAACAGCGGAGAAGTTTCAGGAGATATGAGTGCAGTTGTCGGGTATGCTGCGATTATTGTGGAGTAAAGACATATCTTACGAAAAATGAAGTATGCTTGTTTTTTATTATGCAGAAAACACCCGGGATAAAGTTCATGCCGGGATAAGTTTTTTTATATAATTTTTACTTTTACTTATGGTTATCCTCTCCGAGGATAAAGTTCATTACTTTACATGCTCAAATTCAACAAAACTTTACATACTCTAATTCAACAAAACTTGAAAATTTTTGAGGAATAATATGGTTTCATGTTCTGCGCCCGGCAAAATCTATCTTTTCGGAGAGCATGCGGTTGTTTACGGAGAAACCGCAATAGCATGTGCGGTAGAGTTGAGGACCCGGGTGAGGGTAGAGTTAAACAATTCCATAGTTATCCAGTCACAAATTGGTCGAACAGGGATTGATTTTGAAACACATCCCTATGTTTCTGCAGTTATTGAAAAAATGGGGGAATTTGTACCCATAAAAGGCATCTTTTTGACTGTTGATTCCGATATCCCTGTGGGTTCAGGGCTCGGGTCGTCTGCTGCGGTAACAATTGCAAGCATAGGCGCTCTAAATGAGCTGTTTGGATGTGGCCTCTCCCTTGAAGAGATTGCAAAACTTGGGCATGAAATCGAGATCCGGGTACAGGGTTCAGCAAGCCCTACCGATACCTATGTTTCTACTTTCGGAGGGGTTGTCACCATCCCGGAGCGTAGAAAGTTAAAAACACCTGACTGCGGAATTGTGATAGGGGATACCGGAGTTTTTTCTTCCACAAAAGAGCTTGTAGCAAATGTAAGGCAGCTTCATGATAGCTACCCTGAGCTGATTGAACCTCTTATGGCTTCTATTGGCAAAATCTCCCTAATTGGAGAACCCCTTGTGCTTTCTGGGGACTATGCTTCTATTGGCAGGCTCATGAACGTGAACCAGGGCCTGCTTGATGCTCTTGGGGTAAATATCCTTGAGCTTTCACGTTTAATCTATTCAGCAAGGGCAGCAGGAGCCTTCGGGGCAAAGATTACGGGAGCCGGAGGTGGCGGCTGTATGGTTGCACTTACGGCACCTCAAAAGTCCATACAGGTAGCTGAAGCCATTGCAAACGCAGGAGGTAAGGTCACCATTACAAAACCCACGGAACAGGGACTGAAGGTCGACTGAGCCTTAAGGAACTCCCGTGGGTTTTCCTGCAAAGGAAATTCCTATATTCTCCGAAATCAAAACGCTCCGGAATCTTTACGGATTTTTCAAAAAAAGTGTGTTTAAAGGGCGGATGGAGCATTTGATTACAATTATTCCCGTTTAATTATTCCCGTTTAATTATTCACGGTTTAATTATTCACGGTTTAATACTGTCGCAGATTAATCCTTAGATCGACTGAAAGCTATTTAATAAGGTATTGAGTGATATAATGAACGCTTCAACCGAATCTGTTATCCTTAAACTCGGAGGCAGCGCCATTACCGACAAAGGCGCAAATGAAGGGGTTGTAAAAGAGGCTGACCTTCTCAGGATTGCACGGGAAGTTTCAGGCTTCCGGGGAAAAATGATTGTTGTACATGGGGCTGGCTCTTTTGGGCATACCTATGCCAAAAAATACGGGCTTGACAGGACTTTTGACCCTGAGGGGGCAATTGTAACACATGAATCCGTAAAGAAACTCGCCTCAAGGGTAGTGGATGCTCTGAACAGTTTCGGAGTTATGGCTATTGCTGTGCATCCAATGGGCTGTACCGTTTGCAGAAACGGGAGGATAGAGAGTATGTACCTTGACAGCATAAAACTCATGCTCGAAAAAGGCTTTGTCCCCGTACTGCACGGAGATGTTGTTATGGA
The DNA here is from genome assembly GCF_000979975.1 of Methanosarcina sp. 1.H.A.2.2. Classification (NCBI taxonomy): domain Archaea; kingdom Methanobacteriati; phylum Methanobacteriota; class Methanomicrobia; order Methanosarcinales; family Methanosarcinaceae; genus Methanosarcina; species Methanosarcina sp. 1.H.A.2.2. Next base: position 13,835 of record NZ_JJQL01000041.1, on the reverse strand, counting down.
TCTTGAACTCGGGGCCTGTATCCTCTCGGGAGACCAGATAGTTCCTTATCTGGCAAAGGAACTCGGGATCACCAGGCTCGGGCTGGGCTCGGCTGAGGATGGGGTGCTTGATAAGGATGGAAAACCGGTGCCTGAGATCACTCCTGCCAACTTTGAGGAATTTCGGCAATGTATCGGGGGTTCGGGAAGTACCGATGTTACAGGTGGAATGCTCGGGAAGGTGCTGGAACTTCTGGAACTTAGCAAAAATTCTAGTATCACTTCACATATATTCAATGCAGGAAAAGCGGATAACATTTACAGGTTCTTAAATGGGGAATCCATAGGGACCAGGATCAGTCCGGATAAAAGGGTATGAAGTATGATCAATACTACCTCAAGGCGAAAGATAGAACACCTGAAGCTCTGTGCTGAAAGCCCGGTTGAAGCCCGGGGGGCCAGTTCGGGTTTTGAAGATGTGACTCTAATCCACAGGGCGCTTCCTGAATTAAACATGGATGAGCTCGACCTTTCTGTGGATTTCCTTGGTAAACGCATGCAAGCTCCATTTTTGATTGCATCTATTACAGGAGGGCACCCTGATACCATCCCTATCAATGCTGCACTTGCGGGTGCAGCCGAAGAGCTGGGAGTCGGGATAGGGGTTGGCAGCCAGAGAGCTGCAATTGACGACCCTGCTCAGGAGGACTCTTTCAGGATTGTAAGGGATGAAGCTCCGAAAGCCTTTGTCTACGGAAATGTTGGGGCTGCCCAGATTCGCCAGTACGGGGTTGAAGGGGTAGAAAAACTCATCGAAATGATTGATGCCGATGCCCTTGCCATTCACCTGAATTTCTTACAGGAAGCCATCCAGCCCGAAGGGGACAGGGATGCTACCGGTTGCCTGGATATGATTACTGAACTATGTTCTATGCTCAAAACTCCCGTGATTGTGAAAGAGACAGGAGCAGGCATTTCCAGGGAAGATGCCCTTCTCCTTCAGAAAGCCGGAGTCTCTGCAATTGATGTCGGAGGAGTTGGGGGCACCAGCTGGGCAGGAGTCGAGGTCTACAGGGCAAAAGAAAGCAGGGATTCGGTTTCCGAACGTCTCGGGGAACTTTTCTGGGACTTTGGAATTCCTACTGTTGCCAGCTTAATAGAATCCAGGGTCTCCCTCCCGATTATCTCAACAGGTGGAGTCCGAACCGGGCTTGATATTGCAAAATCCCTCGCTCTGGGAGCCAGTGCGGCAAGTGCAGCCCTGCCCTTTGTGGGACCTTCTCTTGAAGGAAAAGACTCGGTTGTCAGTGTCCTCTCCCACATGCTGGATGAGTTCAGGGCTGCAATGTTTCTTTGCGGCTGTGCAAACATCCAGGACCTGCATAATGCACCGGTTGTTGTCACCGGATGGACACTCGAATACCTTGGGCAGCGCGGTTTTAATGTAAAAGACTATTCTTTACGCAAAAATGCACTTTAATCACAGGAGAAGAGGGACTGTAATCATTTCATCATCCCTTCCTTCTATCCTTCATCTGCCTGCACAGCCCATTACAAATTTATTGGTTGTCCTCTGCTACATGGTTGATATTTTGGTATTAGAACCCCCAGCACGGCTATTGATTTCGTTTGTATTTACAGTAAGCAGGCGGGATCAAGCCTTGCGCGGCGCGTGAAAAGAAGGCTTAGGACATCATTTACGGTCATTTTGGAATAATACCAGCCAATTAATCAGGGAGTACTGATTTATTCGATTACAGATTTATTCGATTACAGATTTATTCGATTACAGATTTATTCCATGACAATGTTTATACGTAAAACGGAAGTAATGTCTCAAAAGAAAATAGTTAATATTAGTCAATATTAACCTGAGAACTTATTTATCTCTCTGAACTCTTAAATCAGGGAAAAAGTAATTAGCTTTGTTTCCCTTTAGGTATACCGGAAGAGTAAAAGAACGCCGTTTATTAAGACTGCATGAGAATACCAGAGTTATCATGATTCCATCTGGAACAATGGAAGCAGTTTTACTGGGATTTGCAGGTCAGTACTGCGGTAAGATCCTTTACAAAGCAAAGATCATACATCACAAATTGGCAGAGCAGCTGTCAGTTTACTGTAACATCGTGAAATACTATAACATCGTGAAATAAAGAGCTAATTTTTCTGGTAATTCAGATAAGTATAATTACCAGAATAGGACTTAGCTGAATAGGACTCAATGTCAAATTACCTTCATTAAGCAAAGCAGGGATAGCTCCTTAAGATCCTTAATTTAGAAATTAACTCTTAGAACTACCTCATGAAATTCTTAGTTTGAAGATCAATTTCCCGGGGTAAAGACCTTCGAAACATTAATCGGGGTTAATTTTTCCTTGAAATACACTCCTTAAAATCATCAATTCAGGACCAACTCAAAGAATTGGTTCTTTAAAATCTTGATTTAATAGTCAATTTCTTTAAATTGTTCATTAGAGTCATTTATGGAATTGTTAAATTAAAGGTCACTTATCAGATTCATTAAATCAGGAATTGTTCATAAGATCAACTGGAATAAGGGATCAATTATAAACAAATCATTTAGGCAAGTATTGAAGTGAGTTCCATACCTGATCAACTGGGATCTGGAAAATACTGGAATTCAGGAAATAAGTCATTGGAGTATGAAGACAAATCATTGGAATATATAAACCAGATTATTGGAATATATAATCTAGATTATTGAAATATAGGAAATAGGTTAGTAAAGTCATTTAAAGGTAAAAGCTTACCCTTAATTCGGAGTATGTTTGGAATCAGGCCTTTTGAGAAATAGTTGTGACTAAGGAAGGATACTGAAAGTGCCTGTGGATCAAGTTCGGCTCTGGAAATCTCTCAATGGGTCGGAAAGCCTTTTGAAAATCTGTATTACATGAGAACAGGATCAGAGGTAGTTTCCGGAAGTTCTGGCAGATCAAAATATTTGTATAATGAAACAAATATATATTTAAAGTGGCATTATCCTGCTAGGGACTGCAGCCTGGTGCATTTCATCCAGGAGAGGATTTCTTCAAGGGTATAAAAGGTAGCTTTTAGAAGTGACTTTTCTAAAAATGATTCTATACTTCTCTACTATACCGTTTACATTCATGGTCATTGATTTAAGATCGTTACCTGATTCGTTTTGAGGTTTCGGTTTCACAAGGATGAAAAATTAAAAAAATTAAATAAGAGGTTAAAAAATATGACTGAAATAGGAATTGTTGCAGTCGGCGGCTATAATGAAATGGGCCGCAATATGACTGCTATCATTATAGGTGAAGATATTGTCATTCTGGATATGGGGCTCAGGCTTGACCGGGTTCAAATCCATGAAGATGTTGAAATTGACAAGATGCATTCTCTTGAACTGATCGAGATGGGTGCAATCCCTGATGACACCATCATGAAAGAAATCAATGGGACTGTCAGGGCAATCGTCTGTACTCACGGGCACCTTGACCACGTAGGCGCGATTCCGAAGCTTGCCCACAGGTACAATGCTCCTATACTTGCTACCCCCTATACTGCAGCTATCATCAAACAGCAGATTGAGTCTGAGCGCAAGTTCGAGGTCTGCAACAGGGTTATTCCTTTACAGGCAGGCGGGACCTATCAGGTTACGGAAGATATTTCCATAGAATTCATCAGGGTCCAGCACAGTATTATCGATTGTGTACTTGCAGCTGTGCACACTCCTGCAGGGGCGGTCCTTTATGCCTGCGACTTCAAGCTGGACAGGACTCCTACTATGGGTGATGCTCCTGACTTCGAGCGCTTCAAATCCCTCGGAAGGGAAGGGGTCATTGCAATGATTACCGAAAGCACGAATGCAGGACGCTCGGGAAAGACCCCCTCGGAACAGATTGCAAAGGACATGGTCAGGGATGTACTGCTCGGGACAGAAGAGTCCGATGTGGGCATGATCGTTACAACTTTTGCCTCTCACATTGCCAGGCTAAAAGCAATTATCGAGGCTGCCGAGGAAATGGGGAGAATTCCGGTGCTTATGGGGCGTTCCATGGAACGTTATGTGAGTGCAGCCAGAGATGTCGGCTACCTTGAACTGCCCTCCAATGTGGAGATTTACGGCATGAGAAAAGATGTCGACAGGGCATTCAAGCGCATCATGCAGGAAGGCAAGAACAAGTATCTTCCTATTGTTACAGGACACCAGGGAGAGCCAGGCTCCATTCTCGTTCGGGTTGCAAACGGGGAAACGCCTTACACAATCGACCCTGGAGACAGGATCATTTTCTCAGCAAATGTGATCCCGAGCCCAATGACTCAGGCAAACCGCTATGCTCTTGAGACCAAACTCAGAATGAGGGGTGGCAGGATCTATGACAATGTTCACGTATCAGGGCACGCTTACAGGGAAGACCACTGGGAGCTTTTGCGCATGGTAAATCCTGAGCATGTAATTCCTGCCCACGGAGACATGGAAATGCACGGGCATTACATCGAAATGGCAGAGGATGCGGGGTATGTACTCGGAGATACCGTACACCTTCTCAGAAACGGCGAAGTGTTATATATAGAAGAGTAACTCTATAATGAAAACCCCTCTGTATTCTCGTGATGCTTATGACGCTTATTGATGAAATTCAAAAAAGAAGTATTCATGTTGATGCTGCAATTGACGAACTGCTTCCAATAACCCGTCCCGAGGAGCTTTACAAAGCTTCTCGTTATCTCGTGGATGCCGGCGGAAAGCGCCTTCGTCCGGCAGTTCTTATCCTGACAGCAGAAGCTGTAGGTTCCGATCTCAGGTCCGTTTTGCCTGCAGCAGTGGCCGTGGAACTTGTACACAATTTCACCCTGATCCATGATGATATTATGGATAAGGACGACGTCCGCAGGGGAATGCCTGCAGTCCATGTTAAATGGGGTGAAGCCGGTGCTATCCTTGCCGGAGACACCCTCTACTCCAAAGCTTTCGAGATCCTGTCAAAGGTCGATAACGAACCTGTAAGGATTTTAAAGTGCATGGATGTCCTCTCAAAGACCTGTACCGAAATCTGTGAAGGGCAGTGGCTTGACATGGACTTCGAAACAAGGGACAGGGTAACGGAACTTGAGTACATCGAAATGGTGGAAAAGAAGACCTCTGTCCTCTATGCAGCCGCAGCCAAGATCGGTGCTCTCCTCGGTGGGGCCTCTGACGAGGTTGCTGAGGCCTTATCCGAATATGGCCGCCTTATAGGAATTGGCTTCCAGATGTACGATGATGTCCTGGACATGATCTCTCCTGAAGAAGTACTCGGAAAGGTAAGAGGCAGTGACCTTATGGAAGGGAAGCATACCCTGATTGTCATTGACGCTTTCAGGAAAGGCGTAAACCTGGACATCTTCGGGAAAGGGGAAGCCACTCTCGAAGAAACCGAAGGAGCCGTCCGGACTCTTACAGAATGCGGATCCCTTGATTACGTGAAAAATCTTGCAATCTCATATATCAATGAGGGCAAGGCAAAACTGGATGTTCTGAAAGACTGTCCCGAAAAGGATCTTCTCCTCCAGATTGCCGACTATATGATTGCAAGGGAATACTGAAGTTTCTGAACATTTATCTTTCTTGAAGGATTGCGGCAGATCCTGCTGCAATTCGATAACCTTTTTTTGAATTTTCGATTTCTGGTTTTTGAGGATCAGTGCAGCATAGTAGGATTTATTTAAGTCCTGAAGCAGGCTAAATGCTGGTTAGCCGCTACGCTCCTGAGAGTTGTTTTTCAAAAAAAGAAGAAAATGGCAGGATATGGTCCCGCCAGAGTTTTAAATTTTAGATTTTTCCTTTTGCGTTTCTCATTTCCATTGTGCTCTGCGCAGCTACAAGCCTTGCAATTGGGACTCTGTAGGGGGAGCAGCTCACATAATCAATGCCAATTTCGTGAGCGAATGCAATGGATCTCGGCTCTCCGCCGTGTTCTCCGCAGATTCCCATCTTGAGGTTGGGTTTGACGGAGCGGCCTTTCTGTATGCCGATCTTCATGATCTCGCCTACGCCTTCCTGGTCCAGGACTGCGAAGGGGTCGTGTTCAAGGATTCCTGCCTTCTGGTAGATAGGCACGAACTTGGATACGTCGTCCCTGCTGAACCCGAAGGTTGTCTGGGTCAGGTCATTTGTCCCGAAGGAGAAGAAGTCGGCTTCCTTTGCGATCTGGTCTGCAATGATTGCGGCTCTGGGCAGTTCGATCATGGTTCCTACCTTGTAGTCGATCTTTATGCCTTTTTCAGCCATGACAGTTTCTGCCATCTTGCAGACTTCCTCTCTGGAAAGGGTGAGTTCCTTTACAAGGCCAACGAGTGGGATCATGATTTCAGGAACAATTTCCATTCCCTCAGATGCAATTTCACAGGCGGCCTCCATTATTGCACGTACCTGCATGTTGTAGATCTCAGGATAGGTGATCCCGAGCCTGCAGCCCCTGTGCCCGAGCATGGGGTTGAGTTCCTTAAGGGAAATTACACGCTTGATAACTTTTTTTATCTCATCGATTTTCCCGCAATCCCCAGAGGCTTCAAGTTCCCTGAGCTTTTCATCGAGCTCTTCTTTATCAGGAAGGAACTCGTGCAGAGGTGGGTCAAGGAGCCGAATGGTCACAGGCAGGCCTTCCATGCTGCGGAAGATTCCGAGGAAATCTGCTTTTTGCATGGGGAGTAGTTTCTTGAGGGCTTTCTTCCTGGCCTTTTCGTCTTCGGACATAATCATTTCCCTGACTGCAGGGATCCTGTCTTCTCCGAAGAACATGTGCTCTGTCCTGCAAAGCCCGATACCTTCTGCACCGAGTTCGCGGGCAAGGGCTGCATCAGCCGGGTTGTCGGCGTTTGTCCTTACTCCGAGAGTTCTTATCTCGTCAGCCCATGTGAGGAGTTTTCTCAGATCGTAATTTATCTCGGCATCAATCAGGTCTACTTTCCCGATTATGACGCTTCCGATACTTCCATCGATCGTAATATATTCGTGCTCTTTGATGGTGAAACCGTTTACCATGAAGAGAGCACCCTTCATATCGATCGAGATCTCTCCGCAACCAACGACACAGGGTTTGCCCATGCCTCTTCCAACGACTGCGGCGTGAGAAGTCATCCCTCCGCGCACGGTAAGGACTCCCTGCGCAGCTGCCATGCCTCCGATGTCTTCCGGAGATGTCTCGGTGCGGACAAGAATTGTCTTTTCGCCTAACTCTGCCATCTCTTCAGCAGCCTCGGCAGTAAATACTACCTTTCCTACAGCTGCTCCGGGAGATGCGGGAAGCCCCTTTGCAATTATTTCCAGTTTTGCTTCCGGGTCAATCCTCGGGTGCAGGAGCAGGTCAATGTGTTCTGCTTTTACTCTGTTTACTGCAGTTTCCCTGTCTATGAGCCCTTCTGTCACCATGTCCGTTGCAATCTTTACGGCTGCAGCAGCTGTGCGCTTTCCGGTTCTGGTCTGCAGCATGTAGAGTTTTCCTTCCTGAATGGTAAACTCTATGTCCTGCATGTCCTTGAAGTGGGCTTCAAGTCTCTGGCAAATATCCACAAGCTGGGCATATGCTGCCGGGATTTTGTCTCCTAGAGTATTAATATATTCTGGGGTCCTTATCCCGGCAACTACATCTTCGCCCTGTGCATTGATGAGGTATTCTCCGAAGAACTTCTTTTCGCCTGTAGATGGGTTTCTTGTAAAAGCAACGCCTGTACCTGAGGTGTTTCCTCTGTTCCCATAAACCATGGTCTGTACAGTAACAGCTGTGCCCCAGCTGTCATCAATGTCATTGAGTTTCCTGTAGGTGATGGCTCTCTGGTTATTCCATGAGTCAAAAACAGCATTAATTGCCATCTGAAGCTGAACCTTTGGGTCCTGCGGGAACTCAAATCCTTTTTCGAGTTTGATTACTTCCTTAAACCTATCTGCCAATTCTTTTAATGCTTTTGCATCGAGTTCAGTGTCGGACTTAATCCCCATTTCCTTTTTCGTGTCCTCGATTAAGGAATCGAATTTTCTGAATTCAACTCCAAGCACCACGTCCCCAAACATGGCGATAAATCTTCTATAGCAGTCGTAAGCGAATCTTTCATCATTAACTTTTTTTGCGAGTCCTATCACGGATTTGTCCGTAAGCCCCAGATTCAGGACGGTGTCCATCATCCCTGGCATAGATACTTTGGCTCCGGACCTTACAGAAACAAGTAGCGGATCTTCAGGGTCTCCCAGTTTTTTATTATTTAGTTTTTCTAATCGATCGATTGCTTCTTCGACCTGTCTGAGCAGTTCTGCGGAATATTTCTTTTCCTTTAGATAGAGTACACAGACTTCGGTTGTTATTGTAAAGCCAGGTGGTACGGGAATTCCGAGATTTGCCATCTCGGCAAGGTTTGCACCCTTACCTCCAAGCAGGTCTTTCATACTACTTTTGCCGTCAGTTACATCCTTTCCAAAAAAATATACGAACTTAGACAATGATTCTCCTCCCTGAAACGAGATCATTAATCGGAGTTAGAGTCTGATAATTCCCCAGACCTAAGGCCTGGTTGTTGCCAACAATGTCCATTTAATATATAAGCTTGTGGTTCTCCTTAACTGTATCTTATAATTTACTCTCTCAATTTAGTTCCAATCAATGTATAATATAGGTCTTGCGATATCTTTATATGTTATAAGCGTAGACTACATATGCTTCTCAGTCTATAATATATATTCTTATTCGGGACTGACAGTTTAATCCACTCGAAGCCGGGGTATTCTACCCTGCGCAGAGAGGCATAACTATTCGTGGCTGATATGAAACGACTCGGTACCGTGTTGCACAGGTCAGGTCCTAAAAACCTGATAATTAGAGGGGATGAGGTAAAACCCGATAATGTCTCAGGTAGTCCTCCAAAGTTGAATTCGGTTGTTGTTGACAAAGCCCTGAGTCGGATTGGTACAATTGCCAGTGTCTTTGGACCTGTGAACCATCCATATTTTTTAGTGAGGGGCTTTAGGCAAATTCCTGATTCAGAAATTCGGGCTCTCGTCAATGAAAGAGTCTATATTCGGTGAGATCTCTGATTGTCGATGAAGATTTAAATCCTTTGTTATGGTTAACTTTAACTGGTTTATATGTTTTTTGCTAGTTATAGCCGCAAGTTTTCGTATCCCTTCTTTTATATATATACTGTAATTTATGTTGTGCAGGCTTGAGATTGCAGGGAATCATAAACATAGTCATGTTAATTTGTAAGGTGATATAATATGGTAGAAGTCGAAAGGGTTCGCTATTCGGACACTCTTGAAAGAGAAAAAATACGTGCCATGATCAAAGCTCGCAAAGAGAAGCAAAAGGAGCAAAGTTTTGAGAACGAAAAGGCCGTGTGTCCGGAATGCGGCAGTAGGAACCTTGTTCACGACTACGAGCGGGCAGAGCTCGTTTGCGGTGACTGCGGACTTGTCGTAGATGCCGATTTTGTGGATGAAGGGCCCGAATGGCGAGCTTTCGATCACGATCAACGTATGAAGCGTTCCCGTGTGGGTGCGCCCATGACATACACAATCCACGACAAAGGGCTTTCCACAATGATTGACTGGAGGAATCGTGATTCCTACGGAAAGTCCATCTCCTCCAAAAACCGTGCGCAGCTCTATCGTTTAAGAAAATGGCAGCGTAGAATTCGTGTAAGTAACGCAACTGAAAGAAACCTGGCTTTTGCCCTTTCCGAACTGGACAGAATGGCTTCTGCTCTGGGTCTGCCGAGAACTGTCAGGGAAACAGCGGCAGTCGTTTACAGAAAAGCTGTGGACAAGAACCTTATCCGCGGCCGCAGTATTGAAGGTGTAGCCGCAGCAGCTCTTTATGCTGCCTGCCGCCAGTGCAGTGTCCCGAGGACTCTTGATGAGATCGAAGAGGTTTCGAGGGTCAGCAGGAAGGAAATCGGAAGGACTTACCGTTTCATTTCCAGAGAACTTGCCTTGAAACTCATGCCAACTTCCCCAATCGACTATGTCCCGAGGTTCTGCTCCGGGCTTAACCTGAAAGGAGAAGTCCAGTCAAAGAGTGTTGAGATCCTCAGGCAGGCATCAGAAAAAGAACTTACAAGCGGAAGAGGACCAACAGGAGTTGCAGCAGCTGCAATTTACATTGCATCCATTCTCTGCGGTGAGCGGAGGACTCAGCGGGAAGTCGCAGATGTTGCCGGGGTTACGGAAGTTACCATCAGAAACAGGTATAAGGAACTAGCAGAAGAACTGGATATTGAGATTATCCTTTAAATTCTTCTTCTTTTTTTATTTTCCAGCCTAATTAAAGGTTTTTCCGGTATGTGCAGGGTATAGGTGCCCTATTTTTCTGTGTTCAGTCTTCTTCAGATTGAGCCTTTTAGCTGTGCATATATCCTGTTTTCATATCGCGTTTAATTTTTATAATTATACATTTATCTTTCTTTTTTCCTCATAATTTTCCGATAAGAGTGAGATAGATCAATATCCCACCACTAAAGGTCAGTATCCATAAAGCCAGCTGTATTCTCATATTTTGAAGAGTTTTCCAGCTCCATCTGTTAATTACAAAGATAAAACCAAAAGCCAGGGCTAGGGTTCCAAAAAAGCCATGAATATATATAACTGAAGGGGCTTTCCCGGCAATGATTAAATTGTAAGCGGAATATAACATGTAAAGGCCGGATAATATCGCAAGAGCATATCCCCCAGTTACTATTTTTCCATGTTTTGTTATTCCTTCTTTTTTTGATTTATTTTTTTTTAAAGCCCCAACGCTTATTATGTAAAGTAATAGAGTTGCTATCTGTAGACTAAGTGATATAGTTCTGAGTTCCGATATGGTCAGTCCAGGTGCCAGATTAACTCCCCTCCATCTGTTTGAACGCTTATTGATAATTCCTATTTTAATATAATTTCAAGTCTAAAGATGCCTTTGGAAACAAAGTTCCTGAAATAAGTCCCTTATTCAAATAAGTCCCAAATTCAATTTCGATATTGAGAAAACTTAATAACAAAAGGATAGCTTTAGAGTTTCAGAAGGTAGGAGCCCTATGAAGCGACAATGCATACAAATTCCCAAAAAGAAAGGAGAATCTGCAAGGAGAGTACTCCTTGATTTTGAACTCCTTGATAATTCTCTGAAAATAGGTTCGGATGAAACTTTTCTTTATCTTCCCCTTTCCAGAGAGCTTCTTTCGCATGAGCTGGCAGATTTTCCTGCGGAAGCTGAACTTGCTGAGTTTGATTTTGAGCCTCAGGAGAAAAAACCCACACCTGGAGATCTTCTTGGTTTCAATCCGGCTTATGAGCTCATCGGAGATATTGCGCTTCTGGAAGACGAGAGTCTGGACTCACAAACAGCCTTCAAAATCGCCGATGTCCTCCTTCTTGCCCAGCCAAACATAAAAACCGTTGTCAAGCCTCTTACTCCTGTTATCGGAGAGTTCAGGATCAGGGAATTTGAGGTAATTGCAGGCGAGCCCAGAACCGAAACCATCCATAGGGAGTATGGCTGCCGCTACAAAGTCGACCTTTCAAAAGCTTATTTTACTCCCCGTCTTTCTACTGAACGTTCAAGAATCCTCTCCTGGGTTAAGGAAGGCGATACCGTTGTCGATATGTTTGCAGGGGTCGGTCCTTACAGCATCCTGTTTGCAAAAAGCAAAAAGCCTTCAAAAGTTGTGGCAATCGACAAAAACCCGGATGCTGTCCGCTATCTCAGGGAAAATATAACCCTTAACTCCGCAAAAAACATTGAAGCAATCGAAGGCGATGCCCGGGAAGAAGCAAAAAGGTTTGCAGGCACTGCCGATCATGTAATCATGAACCTTCCTCACAGTGCCCATGAGTTCCTTGACTCTGCTGTCCTCCTTACAAAACCAGGTGGCATAATCCACTATTACGGAATGACTCATGAAGACGATCTCTTCGAAAGCTCCGTCGAACTTATCAGAAAAGCTGCGGAAAAAGCAGGGCGGAAGATTGAAATTCTGGAGGAAAAAGTAGTCCGTTCCTATGCCCCCCACCAGTATAATATATGCATCGAAGCAAGGGTAATTTGAGATTTCTGCCATTTTTCGCTTTTCGACCTCTCGCAAAGGTCGGAGCATGAAAATCTCTCTGCCGGGCGACTTATACTGGCAACCAGGGTGTAACTGGTAGCCAGGGTGTAACTGGTAGCCAGGGTGTGCCAATTAAAATATAAAATATAAAATATTCTTTGCAGGAAGAAAAGGAACCGTATGATCTAATATTCTGAGGCCTGTGTAAAAGAAATGTTTAAACATTTGCAGGTACAATTTCAATAACGTTTCTTAAAACTGCTCAATTACAGATCATACTTAGAATTCTACAGGGAGCTGATTTCTGATGTCCACATTTGCCTATTTCATGATAGGTTTCTCAGTTTTGGTTGCTCTTATTTTTATATGGTTCTACCTCAAGTACTTTCAGAAAAGAGAAAAATAATAAGTTAAAATAATTATTAAAGAGCAAGAAAGTAACTGACGGTTTTTGCTTTCCTTCTCTTTAATTCTTCTCTTTGCGGGAAGGAAACAACTCTCACGAGCGAAATAGTTAAATTCTTGATCGCTATTCTAAGTCTGCTTATTCTTCAATCCATGTGCCGTCGTGGCTTAGCGGTATAGCGGCTGATTCGTAATCAGCAGGCCGGGGGTTCAAGTCCCCCCGACGGCTCTTGTTTTTTTGTTTTGTGTCCTCTTTTTGTGGAGTGGCTTTATAAGTTGTCTGCGATTTCAATACCTGTTTTAGTTATCCTGACAATTAAAAAGAAACTGCAAGAATGAAAATCTCTGGAAATATCAGCTTGTCGTTGACGAAACGTTAACATTTTTTGCTTTTACAATTGGTTGAACATTGCAGATTGCACATTTTAAGCCCTAATGTGTATTTTCAAGCCTTTGCTTAAATATATAAATCTACTGCTATAATAACAATAATAATAACTGTTCGACAATATTATATACTACGGTCTATTCTAATAATATAATTCTTTATTATTAATAAATCTTTTAAAATTAGTCATTGACTTCTTCATCAATGCCAAAGTCAGATAAATAACTCCTACGTGAGTCTAAAGTCTACTTCCTTATATTATTGTTTGAGACGAAGTCATTAAAAAAATACTTTCTTTGGGTGTTCATTGTGTGGAAATTGAAAAACCGTTTCTTTGCAATTTTATCTGCCTTCTTAATCTTAATGGCAGGTTCTGGAATAGGTGCTGCAGCGAACATAATAGTTCACAACGGTGAGTCTATACAGGCAGCAGTTAATAATGCAACTGCAGGAGATACAATTATTGTTGAGCCTGGGACTTATAGTGATAGTGCCACTATAGACACGCAAGATTTGATTATAAAATCTAAATCCGGAAACCCAGATGACACAATACTCACAGGTAGTTTCAACATTGGTGAAATTAATAACAATGTAGGCACGGTCTTTGATGGATTTACATTTCAGGGAGATGATACTTCAAGTGCTGTTGGCACTACTGAGTTTGTAGGTTGTACAGTTCAGAATAGCAAAATAATCCATCATTGGGTAGGTTTAACAGTAGGTCAAGATACCGGAATTACTTCATTAAATAATCAATTCATAGAATGTAGAACAGGAATATCATCACTACCATTTACACATATTCAGGCAGAAAACAATCGGTTCATAGATTGCGGTGAATCAATTTTTGTTGGTGTCCCGGAAGGTACAGTTACGTCTATAAATAACGTAGAAATCCATACGGATGCATCTGGTAAACAGGTTCTAGTGTCGTGGCAACTTAATTTTGAGTCCTATTTATAAGCTTTGAATCCCATCTGTATCTTCATTCATGGCAAAAATAAAACTTGAAGAAGATGAA